>CAYTJS010000038.1:0-18854 GCA_964438115.1 uncultured Iamiaceae bacterium | reverse complement strand
TGAGGGCCTTCTTGAAGCCCTCCTCGTGCATGCCGCCCTCGATGGTGTTGATGCCGTTGGCGAAGGAGTGGAGGCCGTCGGTGTTGTAGCCCGTGCTCCACTGGAAGGCGACCTCGACCTCCATGTCGTCCTCGGCCGCCTCGAAGGACCCGACCCGGCCGAAGAGCGCTTCCCGGGAGGCGTTCACGTGCTTCACGAAGTCGACGATCCCGCCGGCGTACCGGAACACGGTGGTCTCGGGCTTGCCGTCGGCACCGGTCACCCGCTCGTCGGTGAGGCGGATCTCGAGGCCCTTGTTGAGGAAGGCCATCATCTGCAGGCGCTCGGCCAGCGTCTGGGTGCGGAACTCGACGTCGTCGAAGATCAGGGGGTCGGGCCAGAACCGCACGGTGGTGCCGGTGCGGCCCCGGGGGGCGTTGCCGGACACCTTGAGCTTGGTCTGGACCTTGCCGCCCTTGGCGAAGTCCATGAAGTGGCGCTTGCCGTCACGGTCGATCTCGACCTCGCAGCGCTCCGAGAGGGCGTTGACCACCGAGACCCCCACGCCGTGGAGGCCGCCGGAGACCTTGTAGCCCTCGCCGCCGAACTTGCCGCCGGCGTGCAGCACGGTCAGCACGACCTCGGCGGCCGACTTGCCCTTGCTCTTGGCGTCGACGGGGATCCCCCGGCCGTCGTCGCGGACCTCGCAGCCACCGTCGGCCCGGAGGATCACGTCGATGCGGGTGCAGTAGCCGGCCATGGCCTCGTCGACGGCGTTGTCCACCACCTCGTAGACCAGGTGGTGCAGGCCGCTGGGGCCCGTGGAACCGATGTACATGCCCGGCCGTTTGCGGACGGCCTCGAGGCCCTCGAGGACCGTGATGTCCTTGGCGGAGTAGGACGATGCTGCTGCCTTGGCCACGCGCGCTCTTCCGTCGTCGTCTCAGGGGGGAAGCGGCTCCAGCCTACCGGAGGGGGGTGACGGAACCCGTCCGCGGAACACCCCGAAAGTGACGGAGATGTCGTTGGTGTTCGCCGGGATGTTCGCCCCCGCGCGCGGCCCTCAGACCGGCCGGACGCGAGCGAGGGTGGGGAACGAGCAGTACCAGAGCGTGGCGTCGTGGTCGACGGCCGGGAAGAGCACCGACTGGGCCGGGCTGGCGGTGGCGGCCCGGGCCCGCTCCTCACCCGTCGCCAGGTCGAGGACCACCACGTCGTCGCCCCGGGCGGCGTCGAAGTCGTTCACCACCACCTCCCCCGTGTCGGGGAAACGGACGAGGTGCATGGAGGCGTACAGGTCCCGCAGGCCACCGTGTCGGCCCCGATGGTGTGGCGCAGCAGGAACAACTCCCCGGGCTCCCGCACGATCGGCATGGTGGCGGCGACCACGTCGTGGCGGGCCACCACCTCGAGGGTGGCGCCGGGCCAGGGAGAGGGCCAGTAGCCGTCGGGCACCCGGTCACCGTAGGCCCGGCGGACCGGGCCGGGTGGGGACAACCCCACCGCCGCCACGCCGGGCCACCGGATGGCGTCGCCCACCGCCACCGGGGACGATCGGGCGGTGAAGGCCCACTGCCGTCGTCACCCGGACGCCATCATGGGTGGCGTGACGGCACCGGTGGTCGGCGGCTTCCGCGCCTACGGCACCGGGCGCCTGTGGCGGGAGGTGCTCCACCTGCTCGCCGACCTGCCCGTGGGCATCCTGCTCTTCTCGACGGTGACCACCCTGCTGTCCACCAGCGCCGGGCTGCTCGTCACCCTCGTGGGGATCCCCCTGTTCCTCGCCACCGTCCACGCCGGTCGCTACGTCGCCCTGGTCGACGGGGTGCGGGCCCGGTGGCTGCTCGGCGTCTCGGTCCCCCGCCACCCGCCCCTGCGCTGGGTGGGCGACTGGAAGGCCAAGCTGCTGGTCCTGCTCACCGACCGGGCGGGCTGGACCGGCCTGGCCTATGCCCTGCTGCTCCTGCCGTGGGGCGTCGTCGCCTTCACGCTGGTCGTGGTCGTGGCCGCGCTGGCCCCCGCCCTGGCCCTGGCCCCGCTGTGGGTGTGGGGCGCGGACGACGCCGGCCTCTCCCTCACCACCGCGGACCGGGCCCTCATCGGCGGCGTGGTCGGTGCGGTCGGCGTCGTCCTGCTGTGGCTGTTCCCCGTGCTCGTCCGGGCGCTGGCCGAGGTCGACCGGGCCCTGGTCCACGGGCTCCTCGCCCCCCGGCCCAAGGACCTGCTGGCCCGGCGGGTGGTCGAGCTGGAGGCCAGCCGTGACGCCTCGGTCGAGTCCTCGGCCGCCGAGTTGCGCCGCATCGAGCGCGACCTGCACGACGGCGCCCAGCAGCGGCTGGTCAGCCTGGCGATGCACACCGGGCTGGCCCGGGAGCGTCTGCGGGTGAGCGGTGACGAGCGGGCCCTCGAGCTGGTCGACCTGGCCCACGAAGAGGCCAAGGCCGCCATCGCCGAGCTGCGCGATCTGGTCCGGGGGATCCACCCCTCGGTCCTGGCCGACCGCGGCCTCGACGCCGCGGTGTCGGCCCTGGTCGCCCGCTGTCCGGTGCCGGTCACCGTCCACGGCGACCTCGACCGGCGTCTGCCCCCGGCCGTGGAGGGGGCGGCCTACTTCGTCGTGGCCGAGGCCCTCACCAACGTGGCCAAGCACAGCCGGGCCACCGCGGGCACGGTGCGCCTGGTCGACCGGGGCGACACGCTGGTGGTCGAGGTCCACGACGACGGCGTCGGTGGGGCCGCGGCCGGGCCCGACGGCGGCCTCCGCGGCCTGACCGACCGGGTCGCCGGGATCGAGGGCCGCCTGCGCCTGGCCAGCCCGCCCGGGGGGCCGACGATCCTGCTGGTCGAGCTGCCGATCGGCCCCGACCCCGGAGGCACCCCATGGACATCGTGATCGTCGAGGACGCCGTGCTGCTGCGCGAGGGCCTCACCCGGCTCCTGGGCGAGTACGGCCACGAGGTCGTGGCCACCCTCGAGGAGGCCGGTGGCCTGCTCGCCGCCGTCGAGGCCCACCACCCCGACCTGGTCATCGTCGACGTGCGCATGCCGCCGACCTTCACCGACGAGGGGCTGCGGGCCGCCGTCGAGCTACGGGCCCGCCACCCCGAGGTGCCCATCCTCGTGCTGTCCCAGTACGTCGAGGAGCGCTACGCCGGCGACCTCATCGCCGCCGGCGGCGGGGGCATCGGCTACCTGCTGAAGGAGCGGGTGGCCGACGTGGGCGACTTCGTCGAGGCGGCCGAGCGGGTCGCCGCGGGAGGCACGGCCTTCGACCCCGACGCCGTGGCCCAGATCCTGGCCCGGAGCCGGGGACGGGAGGACCTGGCCCGCCTCACCCCTCGCGAGCAGGAGGTCCTCGGCCTCATGGCCGAGGGACGGTCCAACGTGGCCATCGCCGACGCCATGGTGGTGAGCGTGGGCGCCGTCGAGAAGCACATCTCGTCGATCTTCGACAAGCTCGACCTGCCCCCCTCGGAAGGCGACCACCGCCGGGTGCTCGCCGTGCTCCGCCACCTCAACGGCTGAGCACGGCGCCCGGCCCGGCCCTACCCCTCGGGGACGACCACGACCGGCAGCGGGCTGCGGTGGAGCAGCTTGTAGGCGGTCGAGCCGAGGATGGCGCCCATGAGCGGGGTCTCGCCCCGCGTCCCGATGACGATCATCGAGGCGTCGCGCTCCGCGGCGGCGTCGATGAGGGCGTCGGCGGGGAGCTCGGGCAGGGCCAGCAGCTCGACGGGGACCCCCGCGTCCCCGAGTGCGGCGCGGGCCTCGGTCAGGCGCTCCTCGCCCAACGCCTCGATGGCGTCCTTCTGGTAGCCGACCGGTCCCCCGGCCCGCATGGACGGTGGCTCGTAGCCGAACACCACCACCAGCCCGGCCCCCGATCCCCGAGCCAGGTCGGCCGCGGTGGTCAGGGCGGCCTTGGCACAGGCCGAGCCGTCGTAGCCCACGACGATGTCACCCATCAGGCCACCTCCTCCTCGGTCAGGACGCCCTCGGCGATGGCCCGCCCGGCGACGATGTCGTCGGTGGGCTCCTCGGGGCGTCGGTCGAAGAACCCGGTCCGCCGTGACCGCTGCAGGGTGTAGAGGACCACGCCCAGCAGGACGAAGGCCACGCCGATCACCAACGGTGGTCCCAGGCCGAACCACTCGTTGCCCGTGTTGGAGTTCTCGGGCTCGGCCAGCACGAACGACGACTTGATCAGCACCCAGGTGAGGCTCAGGCCCCCCAGGAAGGGCAGCAGGCCGAAGCCCAGGAAGTTCCGCGCGTTCGTGAACAGGTGCTTGCGGTAGTACCACACGCAGGCCCAGGCGGTGAGCGCGTAGTAGAGGGCGATCATCAGCCCGAGGCTGAGCAGGGAGTCGCTCAGGGCGTCCTCGCTCACGAGCGTGAGGCCGGCATACCAGACCACCGACAGGACCCCCATCCAGACCGTGGCCGTGGACGGCGTGAGGAAGCGGGGCTGGATGCGGGCGAAGTAGGAGGGCGCCGCCCCCTTGGCGGCCATGGACAACGCGGTCCGGGTCGTGGGCAGGACCGTGGTCTGGCACGAGGCCATGGCCGAGGTCAGCACGGCGACGATCAACAACTTGCCCAGCCAGGTGCCCAGCACCTCGTTGCCGACCACGGCGAGCACGTCGTCCTGGTCGGCCAGGCGCTCGGCGCCGGCGAAGGCCTGCGTGGCGATCGAGACCACCACGTAGATGGCCACCAGGACGATCGTGGAGATGACCGCCGCCCGGCCCGGGGTGCGGGAAGCGTCGGAACTCTCCTCGTTGACGGTCACGGCCGAGTCCCAGCCCCAGTAGATGAAGATGGCCAGCAGGAGACCGATCACCAGGGCGCTCTGCTGGCTGCTGAAGGGGTTGAGCTCGGCCCACGACAGCTCGAAGCCCTGGATCCCCGATGGGTTCAGCCACGACAGGGACGGGTCGACCGATCCCTCGACGTCACCGAACCACACCCGCACCAGGGCCACCACCGTGAACAGGCCCAGGGCGACGACCTCCATGGCCAGCAGGAAGTACTGGGTGCCGGCCGACACCTCGATGCCGACGTAGCAGATCCAGGTCACCAGGATGATGAACCCACAGCCGACGACGGTGACCGCGAAGGTGTCCTCGGCCATGCCCTCGGCCCCGACGAGCAGGAACGTGTAGATGCCGGCGATCTGGGCCAGGGCGGCCATCACGATGACGTCGGCCACGATGATCGCCCACCCACCGAACCAACCGACGGTCGGGCCCATGGCCCGGGTCGCCCAGGAGAACGTGGTCCCGCAGTCGGGGTCGGCCCGGTTCAGGTAGTAGTAGGCGGCGGCGGTGAAGGCCATCGGGATGAAGGCCAGCCACATGATGGCGGGGGCCTTCAGGCCGACGACGCCGATCACGAAGCCGAGCGTGGCCGCCAGGCTGTAACCGGGCGCCGTCGAGGCGACGCCGATCACCGTCGTCGACATCAGGCCCAGGGCACCGCCCTTCAGACCCTTCTCGCCGGCCCCGGTGCCGCAACCCGGCACACTGGTGGACGCGGTCATGGGTTCCCTCCCCCCGGACCCGACGGGCCCGACCCTACGCGTCCCCCGGGAGGTCGTACCGTCAGCGGGCCCGGGTCCGGACCTGGATCCCCGTGACCACGCCGTCGCCGAGCACCACCGCGAGTCGTTCGAGCAGGGCCTGCTGACCCCAGGCCAGGCGTTCGCCATAGGCGGGATCGTCGGCCTCGACCACCAGGACCCCCCGTCGCACCCCGACGGGCTGGGTGTGGGTGGCCAGGTCGGCCCCCACCAGGTCGGGCCACTGGTCGACCAGGGAGGTCGTGGCCTGCACCGGGGCCGACCCCAGGTCGTCGAGCAGGGCCTCCAGGGATCGCCGGAGGCGGTGGGGTCGGTCCTTCACCCGACGACCCGTCCGTCGGCCAGGGTCAGCACCTGCTCGGGGTCCACCCCGGCGGGCAACCCGCCGGCCGTGGTGAGCAGGGCCTGGCCGGTGGGCAGCAGCTCGATGAGGGCCTGGCCATGGGCGGTGTCGAGTTCGGAGAACACGTCGTCGAGCAGCAGGACCGGTGGCGTGCCCACCCGCCCGGTGACCAGACGGTGGACCCCGAGACGAAGGGCCAGGGCCAGGGAACGTTGCTCGCCCTGGGACGCCTGGGTGCGGGCGGGCAGGCCGGCCAGGGTCAGCTCGACCTCGTCGCGGTGCGGCCCGACGGTCGAGACGCGCCGGCGGACGTCCTCGTCACGGGCCGCGATCAGCGCGGCGGCAGGGTCGTCCTCGCCCCAGGACGGCCGCAGCACCACCCCCACCTCGACCTCCCGACCGGCCAGCCGGGCGTAGGCCTCGGCGACCGCCGGGGCGATGGCCGAGGCGATCTCCACCCGACGGGCGGTGATCTCGGTCCCCACGGCCGCCAGCTTCTGGTCCCAGACGTCGAGGGTGAGGGCGACGTCCTCGCCCAGCCGGCCCCCCGCCTGCTTCAGGAGCATGTTGCGTTGGCGCAGGACCCGCTCCAGTTCGAGGCGGAGGCTGTCCTCGCGAGGGCGCAGTTGGACCATGGCGTCGTCGAGGAACCGTCGCCGCTCCCCCGGCCCTCCCTTCACCAGTACCAGGTCGTCGGGAGTGAAGACGCTGACCCGGAGGGCGTCGAGCAGGTCCCGGCGGCGGGCACCTCGCTGCCGGTTGATCTGGGCCACGGTGCGACCGGACGTGATCTCGCACTCGATGAGCAGCTCGCGGCCGTCCTGGTCGACCTCGCCCCGGACCACCGCGCTGGTGGCCCCGGCCCGGACGAGCACGTCGCCGCCGGCACCCCGGAACGACGACAGCGTCGACAGGAAGCCGACGGCCTCGAGCAGGGCGGTCTTGCCGGCGCCGTTCGGGCCCACCACCGCGGTCAGGCCCGCCGGCAGGGTGAGCTCGTCGTGGGGGTGGTTGCGGAAGTCGGTGAGCCAGAGTCGGCGGAGCCGCACGGGCTCAGCTCACGCGCACCGGCATCAGCAGGTACAGGAAGTCGGTGCCCTCCACGGACTTGATGAGGGCCGGCTTCAGCGCGTCGAGGGTCTCGATGGTGAGCTCGTCGCCGGGGCAGACCTCGAGGCCGGCCAGGAGGTAGTCCGGGTTGAAGGCCACGGTCAGCTCGGTGCCGACGAAGGACGCCGCCACCTGGTCGTGGGCCTGGCCCACGTCCTGGGTGACCGCCAGCAACTCCAGCTCGGCGTCGGGTGCCATCACCAGGCGCACCGGCGTGGCCTCGCGGGCCAGCAGCTTGACCCGGCGCAGGGCGTCCAGCAGGGCCCCGCGGCCGACGCTGAGCACGTTGGCCTGGCCGGCGGGGATGAGCCCCTGGTAGTTGGGGAACTCGCCCTCGATCAGGCGGGTGACCAGGCGGGTCCCCTCGATCTCGAAGGCGGCGTCGCGTTCGCCCAGACGGAGGGTGACCTCGCCGGTGTCGGGCAGCACCCGGGCCAGCTCACCCAGCGCCCTCGAGGGCACCAGCACCTTCTGGCCCTCGGCCAGCACGGTGGTGCCGGTCATGGTGCGCACGGCCAGGCGGTAGGAGTCGGTGGCCACCAGCCGGAGGCCGTCGGCCTCGGCGGCGAGCAGGACCCCGGTGAGGATGGGCCGCGAGTCGTCGTTGCTGGCGGCGGGGATCACCTGCTTGAGGGCGGTGCCGAAGGCCGCGGCGTCGATGGTGACGGCGTCGCCCTCGGGCTCGGCCAGCCGCGGGAACTCGTCGGCGGGGATGAGCCGGATCTCGAACTCGGTGGCGCCCTGGGCCAGGCGGGCCTGCTCGTGGTCGGTCTCGAAGACGACCTCGCCCTCCTCGAAGGAGCGGACCACGTCGGAGACGAGGCGGGCGGGCAGCACGACGACACCGTCCTCCTCCCCCGCCACGGCGGCGTCGACCGAGATCGTGAGGTCGAGGTCGCTGCCGGTGACCTCCAGCTGGTTGCCCGCCAGCTCGAGGCGGACTCCGGACAGCACCGGGAGGGCTCCGCCGCGGTTGGCCACGGCGCGGCCCGCGGTGCCCAGGGCCTCGGCGAGCCGGTCGCGTTCGCAACGGAACTTCATCGGGCGGTCCTGCTTTCGTCGGCGAAGGGATGGAGATGGATGTCCAGGGACACTACTGAGTGCTGTGGATTGTGGACGGTGATGTGTTCGGGCTGGTCAGCGGGCGATTGGCCGTCCCCACGGCCGTCCACCGTCGTCCCCCGTGACGGGGGCGTCGCGACGGACCCTGGGGATCGGGGCGGGGTGTTCCCCAACCCGTCCCCCGTCCCGGGCCCGGTCGTCCACCGGTTGTTCCCGGTCGCGTCCCCAGGGCCGGGCGGGGTCATGCCGGCTGACGGAGGGTGTCGATGAGGTCGGTGACCTGCTCGTAGAGTTGGCCCCGTTCGGCCATGAGGTCCGAGACCTTGCGCACGGCGTGGATGATCGTGGTGTGGTCCCGTCCGCCGAAGGCGTCGGCGATGGCGGGGTAACTGAGGTCGGTGAGGTCGCGGGCGGCGTACATGGCGACCTGGCGGGCGGTGACGAGCTGGCGTCGTCGGTTGGGACCGACGATCTCCTCCACCGGGATCCCGAACTTGTCGGCGGTGGCGGCGAGGATGTCGTCGATGGTGATGGGCCGGGGGCCGAGGTCACCCAGGATCGGGGCCAGGACCTCCTGGGCCAGGGGCATGGTGCACACCTCGTCGTTGAGGCGGCAGTAGGCGGTAAGGCGGTGGAGGGCCCCTTCCAGCTCCCGGATGTTCGTCTTCACGTTGGTGGCGATGAACTCGAGGATGGGCTCGGGGACCTCGACGCCGGTGCGCTGGGCCTTCATGCGGAGGATGGCCAGGCGGGTCTCGAGGTCCGGGGGCTGGATGTCGGTGACCAGACCCATGACGAAGCGGCTGCGCAGGCGGTCCTGGAGGGTGGCGATGGCGTCGGGCGGCCGGTCCGAGGTCAGCACGATCTGGCGGTTGGCCTCGTGGAGGGCGTTGAACGTGTGGAAGAACTCCTCCTGGAGCCCCTCCTTGCCCTCGAGGAAGTGGATGTCGTCGACGAGGAGGACGTCGATCTCGCGGTACCGGCGCTTGAACTCGGTGGCCGTGTTGTTCCGGATGGCGTCGACGTACTGGTAGAGGAACAGCTCGGTGCGGACGTAACGCACCACGAAGGTCGGGTAGTTCTGCTTGATGTAGTTGCCGATGGCGTGCAGCAGGTGGGTCTTGCCCAGCCCGCTGGGGCCGTAGATGGTCAGCGGGTTGTACGAGCGGGCCGGGGTCTCGGCCACCCGCAGGGCGGCGGCGGTGGCGAACTGGTTGGAGCTGCCCGTGACGAAGGTCTCGAAGGTCTGCTCGGGGCGGACGTCGGCGGGGCCACGGGCATCGTCGGAGCGCTCCTCGACGGTGTCGGGCACCTCGTCGAGCACGCTCGGGGAGCCGAGGGGGTCCCCGGTCTCGTGGAGGTTGGTGGGATGGGGCAGATCGAGCAGCTCGGCCTCGACGGGGCCGGCGTCGACGACCACGCACCGGATGTCGGTGACGGTGGGGGCCACCTCGGCCAGGATCTCGCCGATCAGGGGGCGGAACCGGACCTCGAGGCGGTCACGGGCCATGGTGGAGGGGACGCCCAGGACGAGGATGTCCTCCTCGACGTCGATGGCCTCGGTGGGCTCGAAGTACATGAGGTACACGCCACCGGAGACCTGTTGCTCAAGTTCGGCACGACAACGGTCCCAGACGGCCCGTGCGTCATCGGTCACTCGACACCTGCTCCCCAGCGACGGCGGTCGATCGTGGACAAGGGCGTCCACCAGGTGTGGACGCCCTTGTGGAAAACAGCGTGCGGGCCCGGTCACCGTTGACCGGTTCGTCCTGGCCCTGACGGCCGCTTCCGAGTTGTGGTGCCGCTCACGGCGAGCCGGGAGCAGCAGGGGCGGCAACCTAGCACCGACGCCGGGGGGCCGTGTCAAGTCGGTGTTTCCCCTGGTCAGCGTGGGGTTCGGTGGATTCGTCCACAGGGCATGAGGGTCGACGGGGCCGGCGATGGTGCTCCTGGTTGCCGCTGGGGGCCGCGCCGTCTACCGTGACGCCGTCGTGTGCCGGTGCTGCCGGTGACCGATACCGGGTCGTCGGTGCCTGCCGGTGACTCTCGGTCCGTTCCACCGATTCCCGTCAAACTCGGGGAATCACGGTACCGGACCACCCGCTCGCTGCCGTCGGGCCCACAACCCCGGCCCGGACGGCCCTTGGAGGATCCTCATGAAGCGCACCTACCAGCCCAACCGCCGCAAGCGGGCGCGGAAGCACGGCTTCCGCCAGCGGATGTCGTCGCGGGGTGGCCGAGCCGTCCTGCGGTCCCGCCGTCAGCGGGGCCGGGCCCGCCTGTCCGCCTGATCGACCCGTCCCGGTGCTGGCGGTGACGTGGGTGAACTCCTCATGGTGCGCGGCCGTACGGCGCACGTCGAGCTGGCGCGCCACGGCCACCGGGTCCGCGAGGGGGCACTGACCGTGACCCACCTCCCCGCCGACCGTGCGCCCCGCTTCACCTTCGCCATCGGTCGGCGGGTGGGCCCGGCGGTGACCCGCAACCGCCTTCGTCGTCGCCTGCGGGCGCTGCTGCGCGAGGCCCTCACCGATCCGTTGGTGACCGTGCCTGGCGGTGACTACCTGGTGGCCGCTTCGCCCGGGGCGGTGGACCTGGACCACGCCGCACTGCGGACCGGCCTGTGGCGGGCCCTCGAGCGGGTGGGGTCGGGGCGATGAACGTCGCCACCCGGGGCCTGCGGGGATTGATTCTCGGTTACCAGCACGTCCGGGCCGGTCGGCCCAGCCCCTGTCGCTTCTTCCCGTCCTGTTCCGAGTACGCCCTCGAGGCGGTCGAGGTCCACGGCGCCGCCCGCGGCTCCTGGCTGGCCGCCCGCCGCCTGGCCCGCTGCCATCCCTGGGGCGCCCACGGCATCGACCTGGTGCCCGAGCCGCGTCCTTCCCGGTCCGGCGCCCCTGCCCCCGACTGACGAGGTTCCTGCATGTTCGATCCCCTCTTCGACGGCCTCGCGGCCCTCATGGCGTTCTTCTACGACGTCTGGCCCTCCTACGGCGGCACGATCATCCTGCTCACGCTGACCGTGATGCTCGTGCTCACACCGCTCACCCTGCGGGGCACGAAGTCGATGCTGCGGATGCAGCAACTCCAGCCGGAGATGAAGCGCATCCAGAAGGAGTTCAAGGACGACCGTCAGCGGCAGAACGAGGAGCTGATGGCGTTCTACAAGGAGAACAACATCAACCCGTTGTCCTCCTGCCTCCCCTTGCTCATCCAGATGCCGGTGTTCATCATCCTGTACCGGGTGCTGTCGGGACTGACCCAGCAGAACGGGGGCGCCTTCGAGCCGAAGTATCTGAACCCCGACACGTCGCTGTACAAGGCGCTGCACGGCAGCACGACCATGGACTGGCTGGGGATGAACCTGGCCATCTCGCCCTCCACGGCGCTGAGCGAGGGCTTCGTCACCTTCCTGCCCTTCGGCATCATGATCGTGATCGTCCTGATCTCGGGCTACGTGCAGCAGGCCCAGATCCAGGGTCGCAGCCAGAACCAGACGGTGAACCCCCAGCAGCAGATGATCATGAAGATCCTGCCGGCCTTCATCGGCGTGATCAGCTTCGGCCTGCCGGGCGCGCTGGTGCTCTATTTCGTGACCTCGAACCTGTTCCGGGTGGGCCAGCAGTACCTGATCACCCGGACGATCTACGGCAACGAGGAACTGAACCCACCGCGGCCCGCCGATGAGGACGACGAGCCCAAGGGCAAGGCGAAGGGCAAGGCCGACGGGTCGGTCAAGACGGCCCGGCCGCCCAAGGCCGGTGACAACGGCTCCAAGCGGGTGACCCCGCCCAAGGGGAAGCCGACCCCCAAGACCAACCGCACGACGGGCAAGGGATCGGCAGGCTCGCTGCCGCAGCCCCGCCCCCGCAAGAAGAAGAGGTAGACCCCCGTGGAATGGGTGCAGACCACCGCCAAGACGGTGGAGGAGGCCAAGGACCGGGCCCTCGACGAACTCGGTGTCGATGAGCGTGACGCCGAGTTCGAGGTGCTCGAGGAGCCCCGCAGCGGCCTGTTCGGCCTGACCCGAGGCGAGGCCCGGGTCCGGGCCCGCATCAAGCCGACGACCCCGCGTCCCAAGCAGGAGCGGGGTCGTCGTCGATCCGGTGGTGGCAAGGGCCGGAGCGGCGGCGGGCGATCCGCCGGCAACGGCGGCGGCCGGGGCCGGGAGCCCCGACCCAAGGAGACCGACGCGGCCGGCGCCGGGGCCCCCGAGACCGGTCGCTCCCGTGACGGGGGCGAGACCGGTGGCGGGCGAAGCGGCGGGGGTCAGGGCGGCGGGGGCCGCCGGCGCGGTGGCCGGGGCGGTGGCCGCAGCGGTGGCCGCAGCGGTGGGGGCAGCAACCGCAATGGCAGCAACGAGGGCGGCCGCAGCCGCCAGGGAGGCGGTGGGGCCCCGGCCGACGCCGCCCGTGACGATCGACCGAAGGAAAGCAAAGGGGACGTCGTGAGCGACGCCAGCGTGAAGGATCAGGCCGAGGCGGCCGAGGAGTTCCTGGAGGGGTTGGTGGCGGCCTTCGGGCTGACCGCCACGGTCACCTCCGAGGAGGTCGACGAGGCCGTCGAGGTGCAGATCCAGGGCGAGGACCTGGGTCTGCTGATCGGGCCCAAGGGCCGGACCCTGTGGGCCCTGCAGGAGCTGACCAAGACCGTGGTCCAGCGCCAGCAGGGTGGGGGGCTGTCCACCCGGATCCGCCTCGACGTGGCCGGGTACCGGGAGCGGCGTCGGGTGGCGTTGGAGGCGTTCACCAAGGACGCCGCCGCCGCCGTGCTCGAGTCCGGTCAGGCCCGGGCACTGGAGCCGATGGGTGCGGCCGATCGCAAGGTCGTGCACGACACCGTGAACCTGATCGATGGCGTGGCCACCCGTTCCGAGGGTGAGGATCCCCGACGCCGGGTGGTCATCGTCCCCGAATGACCGACGACCTGGTCGCCGTCCTGACCGAGGCGCAGCGCCACGGTTGGGTCGGGGCCGGGCCGCTCGAGCCACAGCTCCGTCATGCCGGGGCCTTCACCCAGGTGCTGGGTGAAGGCCCCGGTGTCGCTTTTGACCTCGGGAGTGGTGGTGGGCTCCCGGCCCTCCCGGTCGCCCTCGACCGACCAGCCTGGCGGTGGGTGCTGGTGGAGGCCCAGTTGCGGCGGGCCGACCATCTCGGGACGGCCGTCCGGCGACTGGGGCTGGGTGACCGGGTGGTGGTGCGCCATGCTCGGGCCGAGGACGTGGGGCGGGATGCCGGTGTCCGGGGTACCGCCGACGCCGTGACCGCCCGTTCCTTCGGTCCTCCCGCCGTCGTGGCCGAGTGTGCCGCTCCCCTGCTGGTCCCCGGGGGACGGCTGCTGGTGGCCGAGCCCCCGGCGGCGGCGAGCCGGTGGCCGACGGCAGGCCTGGAGCGGCTCGGCCTGCAACTGGTCGGGGTCGAGGCGGTGGCCGGCGTGCACCTGGCGATCCTGGAGCAGGTGGCCTGGTGTCCCGCGCGGTTCCCCCGTCGCCCCGGACGCCCGCAGGCATCACCGTTGTTCTGACGGTTCGGGCGGGGATGTTCCACGTGGAGCAGCCCCGGTCGACGTTCAACGTGGAACATCGGCCGGGGTCCTTGCGCCGGTGGGGTCGGACCGGCGAGGATGGCGGCGATGGCGATCTCCTTCGGGTCTGGCCCGGCGCGCCCCGACGACGACACCACGCCCGATCCCGAGGACCACGAGGAGGTGGGGGACATGGCCAAGGCATCCAAGGCGCCCAAGCCCGACCTGGACCAACCCTTGCCCCGTCCGGCGGCCCCGCGGATCATGGCCGTGGCCAACCAGAAGGGTGGCGTGGGCAAGACCACCACCACCGTGAACCTGGGGGCGGCCCTGGCCGAGCGGGGCCTGCGGGTCCTGGTGGTCGACCTCGATCCCCAGGGCAACGCCAGCACCGGCCTGGGCCTGAACATCCGGGAGTTGGACACCACCATGTACGACGTCCTCCTCGACGACATCCCCATCGAGGACTGCATCGAGCCCACCGAGGTGCGCAACCTCTTCGTGGCGCCGGCCAGCCTCGACCTGGCCGGTGCCGAGATCGAGTTGGTGGCGGCCATGTCCCGGGAACTCCGCCTCCGCCAGGCCCTGGCCCCGGTGCAGGAGGACTACGACTACATCCTGGTCGACTGCCCACCGTCGCTGGGCCTGCTCACCCTCAATGCCTTCGCCGCGGTGGGCGAGGTGCTGGTGCCCATCCAGTGCGAGTACTACGCCCTGGAGGGCCTGGGCCAACTCCTGCACAACGTCGAGTTGGTACAGAAGGCCCTCAACCCGTCGTTGGCGGTCTCGACGGTCGTGCTCGTCATGTACGACGCCCGCACGACCCTGGCCGAGGACGTGGCCACCGACGTGCGCACCCACCTGGGGGACAAGGTCACCGGCACGGTGATCCCCCGCACGGTGCGCCTGTCCGAGGCCCCGTCGTTCGGTCAGCCCATCACCAGTTTCGATCCCAAGTCCAAGGGCGCCTGGGCCTACCGGCGCCTGGCCGAGGAGGTGGCCATCCGTGGCGCGGCGTAGCGGTCTGGGCCGGGGCCTGGGGGCCCTGATCCCCGAGGAGTCGGAGGAAGAGCTGGGGGCGGCCTTCCGCGAGATCCCCATCGACAGCATCGTCCCCAATCCGTACCAGCCCCGGGAGGAGTTCGACGAGGCCCTCCTGGCCTCACTGACCGACTCCATCGCCGAGGTGGGGGTGCTCCAGCCCCTCCTGGTCCGACCCGACGGCGCTGGGGCCTACCAGCTCATCGCCGGCGAACGCCGGTGGCGGGCGTCCCGTCAGGCCGGCTTGACCAGCGTGCCGGTGATCGTCCGTGAGGTCCGCGACGTGACGGCCCTCGAGCACGCCCTGGTGGAGAACCTCCACCGCCAGGACCTGAACGCCCTGGAGGAGGCGGCGGCCTACCAGCAGCTGATCGACGATTTCGGCCTGACCCAGGAGCAATTGGCGCAGCGGGTGGGACGCAGCCGTCCGGCGGTCACCAACATCCTGCGCCTGCTGCAACTGCCCCCGGCCATCCAGGGGCTGCTCATCGACGGCCGTCTGGCCGCCGGCCACGCCCGGGCCCTGCTGTCGATCGAGGACCGGGAGCTCCAGCAGCGCCTCGCCAACCAGGCGGTCGAGGAGGGCTGGTCGGTCCGTCAGGTCGAGGACGCCGTGAAGGCGGCGACCACGGCACCAGCCGACAAGGGGGAGCGACCGGAACCGGGCACGACCCGTCCTGCGGCCCTGCTCGAACTCGAGGAGCTCCTGGCCGACCACCTCGACACCCGGGTGGGCATCCGTACCGGGGCCAAGCGGGGCCAGATCGTCATCGACTACGCCGACCTTGACGACCTCGAGCGCCTCTACCGGATCATCATCGCCAGGGACTGACCAACCCCGGAATTCCGGGGCGAACGTGGGTTGACCACAGGTTCACCCACAGGTTGTGGACAAACCTCGCGGTACAGGTCGAGGTCGAGGGTCGGGGAGCGGCGGCGTCAGGGACGGTCGAGTCGGTGCTCGACCCAACGGGTGAGGGCCCCGGTGAGGGCACCGGCCACCCCGCCGGCTCGGGCCACCACGTCCTCGACCGGGCCCACCTCGCACAGGACGGCGGGCATCCGGGTCTCGCGCAGCACTGGCAGCCGCATCCCCGCCACATCCGGAACCTGATCGAGAACTGTTCCCAATTCAGGCCCGGCCAACTCGGCCAGCCGGCGCCCGCCGACCGACTCGAATCCCTCGGTGGCGTAGTAGGCGCTGTGGCAGCACGGCCCGGTGGCCAGCCGCAACCCGAGGAAGACCTCGGCGCCGGCGTCGTTGGCCTCGCGGGCCTGCAGTGAGCCGTCGGCGTGGTGCACGACCGACACGGTGGCCCCCGCCTCGGTGAGGAGCAGCCGGACGCGATCGGCGACGGCGTCCAGGGGCCCCGGAGCGCCGATGACGATCCGACGGCCGGCCAGGCTGCGGGGCGCGTCACGCTGGGCCAGCACCTCGCGGGCCTGGGCCACGCTGGTGGGCCCCGCCCGGCGGGCGGCCAGGCGGCGGAGGGCGGCCACCGTGTCGGGCCCGCAGATCCCGTCGGGGGTGAGCCCCGAGTTCCGCTGGAACTCCTGCAGGGCCGAGGCCGAGTCGGGCCCGAAGATCCCGTCCACCTTGCCGGCGTCGAACCCGAGGGCCCCGAGGGCGGCCTGCAACTCGGCCACGTCGTCGCCCCGCAGCATCGGGCTGCGGTGGTAGAGGAACCGGTCCCCCAGGCGATGACCGGCCTCGACCAGGGCGGCCCAGGTCACCGGGCCCACCAGGCCGTCGGCGGGAAGGCCCCGCTGGCGCTGGAACGCGGTCACGGCCGTCTCGGTGGCCTCGCCGTAGGTGCCGCTGGGGTCGTCGCCCAGGTCGTGGCCGAGGGCCCCCAGGCGCCGCTGCACGTCGCGCACCACATCGCCGTGGGCGCCACGCATCAGCAGCAGGGGACCGTCGATGGGACCGGACACGGCCCCGTTCCTATCGTTGCCGGAACCGCCTCGCCACTGCCGGAGGGCCCGAAGGCCGGGCGATCGGCCCGGTCACGGTGCTCAGCCCAGGAACTCGGACAGCTCCTGGACCATCTGGCCCTTGCCCTTGGCCCCGATGAGGCGCTTGGCCTCCTGACCGTCCTGGAAGACGATCATGGTCGGGATGCTCATGACGCCGAAGCGGCGGGCCGCCTCGGGGTTGTCGTCGACGTTCAGCTTGGTGATGCGCAGGGAATCCTGCTCGCCGGCGATCTCCTCGAGCACGGGGGCGATCATCTTGCAGGGGCCGCACCACTCGGCCCAGAAGTCGACCAGCACCGGGCCCTCGGCCCCGTTGATGGTCTCGTCGAAGGTGGCGTCGCTCAGGTCCGTGATGCCTTCAGCCATGATCCAGAACTCTCCTCACAGGGGGTGACGGTGCCAGCAACGTAACCAGGGCCGGTGACATTCCCGGTCAGTGGTTCGCCTCGAGCCAGCGTTCGGCGTCGATGGCGGCCTGGCAACCCGAGCCGGCGGCGGTGATGGCCTGGCGGTAGGTGTGGTCCTGGACGTCGCCGCAGGCGAAGACCCCGGGGATGTTGGTGGCGGTCCCGGGACCGGTGATCAGGTACCCGGACGGCTCCATGTCGAGCTGTCCCTCGAACAAGGCGGTGTTCGGCGTGTGGCCGATGGCCACGAAGAGCCCGGTGACGGGCAGGGTGGTGGGCTCGCCGGTCACGGTGTCCTCGACGACGACTCCCTCGAGGGTGGTGTCGCCCAGCACCTCGGTCACCACCGAGTTCCACTGGAACCGCATCTTGGGGTGGGCCAGGATCCGGTCCTGCATGATCTTGGAGGCCCGCAGTTCGTCGCGGCGGTGGATCAGGGTGACGGTGTCGGCGAACTTCGCGAGGAAGAGGGCCTCCTCGACGGCGGAGTCGCCCCCGCCCACCACGGCGATGTGGTGGTCCCGGAAGAAGAACCCGTCACAGGTCGCGCAGGTCGACACGCCGTGGCCGATGAGCCGCTCCTCGCCGAGGCCGAGCAGCTTGGACTGGGCGCCGGTGGAGACGATCACGGACCGGGCCCGGTACGTCGGCTCGGGGGCGTCGGGGTCGCCCACCCACACCCCGAAGGGTCGCGCCGACAGGTCGACCCGGCTGACCCGGGCGGTGAGGAACTCGGCCTCGAAGCGGGCCGCCTGCTCCCGGAACCGCGTCATCAGCTCGGGGCCCATCACCCCCTCGGGGAAGCCGGGGAAGTTCTCGACCTCGGTGGTCAGCATGAGCTGACCCCCGGGCTGGTCGCTGGTGGAGGAGGGCTCGCCCTCGATCACCAGCGGGGCCAGGTTGGCCCGGGCGGTGTAGATGGCAGCGGTGAGCCCGGCGGGGCCCGAGCCGATGATGATCACGTCGCGCACGGCAGCGCTCATGGAACCTTCCTTTCGGGATACCGGGCCGAACCACCGCCGGCCCGCCGGCATTCCGCCGGGCGGTCAGGCCGAGGCCGGCTCGGGCATCGCGCGGCGGCGCCACACGAGCAGGCCGCCCAGGACGAACAGGGTGCCGAGGAGGAAGTAGGCGGACCAGACCTCACCGGGCAGGACGACGTCGACCAGCCGGATCAGGCCGATCACGGCCAGTACCAGGGCCACGATGACGGCGAAGACCCCGATGAACCCGTAGACGATCGCCCGGGCCGCGGTGAGGACCTGGCCGGTGGTGCGGTCCCGGACCACGTCGACCAGGTTGACCACGGCGTCGGCGGCCTGGTCGGCCCAATCGGGCGGGGGACCCACGCTGGGGGAGGGCTGCGCCATGGAGGGCGACCCTACCCGCCGCGGCCCGACCGGTTCCCGGTCAGGCGGCCAGGACCGTGAGCACGGCGCAGCCGGCCGCGTTCACCACCACGACTTGGCGGCCACCATCGGCGGTGGCGAACACGTAGACCACCGCCGGGGTGCCCGCGTAGGTGGCCGTCCCCGTGACGAGCACGCCGGCCCGGACGGGATCCGCCTCCTCGAGGCGCACCTGGCAGTCGGTCCCGTCGCCGGGGACCGGGGGGACGGTGGTGGTGGTGGCCGCTCCCGTGCCCTCGGCCAGGGCGTCGGGGGCGGTGGCCCGGTCGTCGGTGCCCGCCGGGAGGATCTCGGCCTCGGCCAGGGCCGTGGCCAGGGCGGCGTCGTCGGCCACCGCGCCCAGGTCGACGGGTTCGCCCGTGGTCCCGGCCACGCCGGCCTCGTCGCCGCTCTCCGCCCCGCCGTCGGCGGCCGGGGCGTCGAGG
>CAYTJS010000037.1:0-18897 GCA_964438115.1 uncultured Iamiaceae bacterium | reverse complement strand
GGCCCCGACGGCCGGGTCCTGGGCATCGACGCGAGTGCCGTCATGGTCGAGGCGGCGACGGCGGCCCACGCCGAGGTCGCCGGCCTCGCCTTCCTCGTCGGCGACGCCCTCGCCCTCGACCTCGACGACGACGCCGTCGACGCCTACCGCAGCGAGCGGACCTTCCAGTACCTCACGGAACCCGAGCGGGCCTGGGCCGAAGCGGTCCGGGTGGTGCGGCCGGGTGGCCGGGTCGCCGTGACCGACACCGACTGGGGGACCCTCACCGTCGACCACCCCGACGAGAAGCTCACCCACCGCCTGCTGGCCGTGCGTCGGCCGTTCCCCCAGAACCCCTGGAGTGGGCGACGGTTGTAGGCCCAGGCCCGCCGAGCCGGCCTCACCGACCTCGAGGTGCGCACGGCCGACATCGTGGTCACCGCCTGGGACCCGGCGACCGCCGAGGGGGTCGACGGCCTCCCGCCCTTCGCCCGCATGGCCGAGATGGGCCGGGCCCTCGGGGTGTTCACCGACGGCGAGGCGGAGCGATGGCTGACCGCCCTGG
The DNA here is from genome assembly GCA_964438115.1 of uncultured Iamiaceae bacterium. GTDB lineage: Bacteria > Actinomycetota > Acidimicrobiia > Acidimicrobiales > DATDAH01 > DATDAH01. The sequence continues at coordinate 18,353 of CAYTJS010000037.1, read as the reverse complement.
AGGACGAGGCCCGCTCCGGACGCTTCTTCCTGACCCTCGGCCTCCGGGCGGTCGTCGGCACCGTCCCGGGCTGAGCCCGCTGCCAGCGCCCGGCGGGCGCGACGGTGACGGGGGCCGTGGGCTCTAGTCTTTCCCCGTTCCGGCTGTCGTCCACCTGAGGTCCCCCGTGCGTCATCGCCTGTCCCTGCTGGCCGTCCTGCTCCTCGCCACCCTGTCGTGGGCCTCCCCCGCCACCGCGGCGGGCGGGGACCGGCCCGAGGAGGGCCCTGCGCCCGCCGCCGTCGACGACGGCGCCGAGGCCAACCTCACCGGTCTGCGCCAGGTCCAGGCCGGCTACAACCTCAGCTGCGGCCTCCTCGTCACCGGCCAGGTCCGCTGCTGGGGCGAGAACGACGATGGTGAGCTGGGCAACGGCAACTTCACGGTCCACGCCCGGGCCGTGCCCGTCCGGGCCGTGAGCGGCCCCGGGAACCTGACCGGGGTCACCCAGATCGCCGTCGGTGACGACCACGCCTGCGCCCTGCTCACCTCGGGCCAGGTCCGCTGCTGGGGCGACAACGAGAACGGCGAGCTGGGCAACGGCGACGCCCCGACCGACCGCAACCGGCCCGTCGCCGTCCGCAACGCCGCCGACACCGCCAACCTCGGCGGCGTCACCGCCATCAGCGCCGAGAGCGACGGCGTGTGCGCCCGCCTCTCGACCGCCCAGGTCCGCTGCTGGGGCGACGACGACTACGGCCAGTTGGGCGACGGCGGCGGCGAGGTCGGAAGCGACCTGCCGGTGACGGTCCAGAACATCGCCGGGACCGGCCCCCTCCTCGGCGTCCGGTCCATCGAGATGGGCTACGACAACAACTGCGCCGTGCTCAACAACGGCCAGGCCCGGTGCTGGGGGTACAACGCCGACGGCCAGCTGGGCAACGACTCCACCACCGACACCGTGCTCCCGGTGGCCGTGCGGGCCGTCAGCGGGCCCGGCAACCTCACCAACGTGACCCAGATCACCACCGGTGGCTACGAGACGTGTGCCGTCCTCACCTCTCGCCAGGTGCGCTGCTGGGGCTACAACGACGACGGGGCCCTGGGTAACGGGGACCTGGTCAGCCAGGACCGCCCGGTCCCCGTCCTGGCCCGCACCGGGACGGGGAACCTGCAGAACGTGGCCGAGGTCACCGGTGGCTACTACCACGTGTGCGCCCGCCTCACCACGGGCCAGGTGCTCTGCTGGGGCACCAACGAGAACGGCGAGGTCGGTGACGGGTCGACCCTGCCCGGCCCGGACCGTCCGCGGGCCCGGCTGGTGAAGGCCCCCACCGGTGCCGGCAACCTGACCGGTGTCGTCCAGATCCATTCCAACCAGGCCCACACCTGCGCCCTGCTCGCCACCGGCCAGGCCCGCTGCTGGGGCGTGAACGACGACCGCCAGCTCGGCAACGGCGCCACCGTCGACAAGTCCCGCCCGGTCCCGGTCACGGTCTGAGATCGCCACGCCAGGTGGGTCCGGCGGTCACGTCGGGCCCACCTGTGGAAGGTCCGTGCCATCGGGTCGCCGTCGTCACCACCCGCGCATCCATCGTGAGAGCTAGCGTCTCCCCAACTAGGTGATCGGGGGGGACCATGCGACACTCGGCGGGGAACGAACGACTGGCGGCCATCCCGTTGTTCGGGTCGTTGTCGGCCAAGCAGTTGGCGGCGGTCGACCAGTTGGTCACCACCACCGACGTGCCGGCGGGCCGGGAGCTCATCCGTGAGGGCGAACCGGGCCGGGAGTTCATCCTCGTCGTCGAGGGCGAGGCCGAGGTCCGGCGCGACGGCGAGGTGTTGGCCACCCGGGGACCGGGGTCGTTCTTCGGCGAGACGGCGCTGCTGCTCGACCAGCCCCGCAACGCATCGGTCGTCGCCGTCACCCCGATGACGATCGAGGTCATCGACCGGCGGGACTTCAAGCGGTTGCTCGAGGAGCACCCCGACCTCCACGCCCCCCTCCTCGACGCCACCGCCCAGCGGCTGTCGACCCTCGACGACCACTGACGCCCGCTGGCGGCCTCCACCGCCGTACCTTGTGCACCGGCCCGCCACTTCTGGCGGCGGGGCGCACAAGGTAGGGAGGACGGCCGTCCCGAAATCCCCGAAAGACCGGCGACCCGATCGGGCAGGGTGAGGCGATGGAGCCCGTCCTGCGGTCGGCGACGGTCGACGACGTCGCCGCCATCGCCGCCCTGATCCGGCGGGCCGAGGCCCACGACGGCGTGCCGAGGGTGCTGTCCGACGAGGAGCTGGCCGCCGACCTGGCGGCGCCGTTCGTCGACCTGACCGCCGACACCCGGGTGGCCCTGGTCGACGGCGAGGTCGTCGGCTGGGCCCTGGCCTGGCACCAGCCCGCCGGCGAGCGGCTGGAGCGGGCCGACCTGGTCGGCGAGGTCGACCCCGGCTTCCGGGGTCGGGGCCTCGGCCGGCAGCTCCTGGCCTGGACCCTCGACCGGGTCCGTGAGCAGCTCGCGGCCCACGACCACGACCTGCCCCGCCACCTTCGGGGCGGCGCCTACGACTGGCAGGAGGACCGGGCCCGGCTCTTCGCCCGCTTCGGGCTGGTCCCCACCCGCTGGGCCGACGAGCTCCTGCTCCCGCTCGACGGGCCCCGACCCGAGGTGGCCGATCCCGACGGCGTCCGCATCGTCGCCTGGACCGAGGACCGCGACGCCGACGCCCTCGACCTGCGCAACGCCTCCTTCGCCGACCACTGGGGATCGACCTACATCCACGCAGACCACTGGGCCGACCTCGTGCGCGGCCCGTGCAGCCGCCCCGACCTCTCCCTGCTCGCCGTCGACGACACCGGCGAGCTGCTCGGCTTCTGCCTGTGCCACGTCTACCCGGAGGACGAGGCCCTGACCGGGCGCCGCGACGCCTGGATCGAGATCCTCGGCACCCGGGCCGACGCCCGCGGCCGGGGGATCGCCTCGGCCCTGATCGCCCGCTCGGTGACCGCCTACGCCGACGCCGGGTTCACCCACGCCGTGATCGAGGTCGACGCCGACAACCCCACCGGGGCCGCCTGCCTCTACCACTCACTGGGCTTCCGGCCCCACCTCCGCTCGGTCACCCACCTCCTCGAGCTGGCGCCGGACGGCACCACCCTCGCCCCTCAGAGCGAGTAGCGGTAGACGTTCGTCTCGCGGGGCTCGAAGCCGAGGCGGCGGTACAGCCGATTGGCGGCCTCGCGGCTGGGGCGGGAGGTGAGATCGACCGTACGGGCGCCGACCCGGGTGGCGTGGTCGAGGGCGGCCTCGTTGAGGGCAGCCCCGACGCCGTTGCCCCGGGCCGCCTCGTCGACCACCACGTCCTCGATCCAGGCCCGCAGGCCGGTGGGGATGCGGAACAGGGCCAGGGTGAGCGAGCCGACGATGCGACCGTCGTCGTCACGGGCCACGAACAGGGTCGTGGCCGGCGAGGCCACGATGGCGGCCAGTTCCTCGGCCGTCGGCGGCGGGTTCGACGACGACAGCTGTGGGGTCAGGCGCTCGAAGGCCTCGACCAGCTCGACGTCGGCCTCGGTGGCCTCGGCGACGGTGACCCCCGCCATCAGGGCTCGGGGACCGGCTGGGGCGGCGGCGGGCCGACGTAGCGGGCGCTGGGGCGGATCACCCGGTTGTCGGCGGCCTGCTCGAGGATGTTGGCGCACCAGCCGATGACCCGGCTGGAGGCGAAGGTGGGAGTGAACATCTCGCGGGGCAGGCCGCAACGGTCCATCACCACCCCGGCGTAGAACTCGACGTTGGCGTAGAGCTCGCGGCCCGGCTTCAGCTCGGCCAGGGTGTCGACCACGGCCGTCTCGACCTGCTCGGCGAAGGCGGCCGTCTCGCCGCCCAGGCGCCGGGCCACGCCCTTCAGCAGGCGGGACCGGGGGTCCTCGGTCTTGTACACCCGGTGGCCGAAGCCCATGATCCGGTCACCGCTCTCCACCGCGTTGCGCACCCACGCCGCCGTGTTGGCCGGGTCGCCGATGGCGTCGAGCATGTCGAGGGCCCGGCTGGGCGCCCCGCCGTGCAGCGGACCCGACAGCGCCCCGATGCCACCCACCACGGCGGCGGCCAGGTCGGCGCCGGTCGAGGTGATGACCCGGGACGTGAAGGTCGAGGCGTTGAAGCCGTGGTCGACGGTGGTGATCTGGTACTGCTCGATGCCCCGGGCCAGCTCGGGGTCGGGCACCTCGCCGGCGATCATGTAGAGGTAGTTCGCCGCGTAGCCCAGCTCGGGGTGGGGCTCGACGGGGTCGAGGCCCTGGTGCAGGCGGTAGAGGGCGGCCAGGGTGGTGGGGACCACGGCGCACACCTGCATGGCGTTGCGGCGCAGCTCGTCGGCGGTGACGTCGAGCGACGGCCGGAAGTCCAGGGCCGAGCCGACCAGCGAGATCACCGTGCGCAAGCCGTCGAGGGGCTGGAAGCGCTCGCTGGCGCCGGCGATGGCAGGCAGCTGGGCCGCCACCGCCGCCGGCAGCAGGCGGTTGGCCCGGATCTCGGCGACGAAGGCGTCGCGCTGCTCCGGCGTGGGGAGCTCGCCCTCGAACATCAGGTGCCAGACGTCCTCGAGCGACCGCTTCTCGGCCAGGTCGGTCGCCGAGTACTGGCGGTAGTGGTAGAAGCCCTCCTGGCCCCGGACGTCGCCCACCTCGGTCTCGGCCACGATCACCCCGGCGAGCCCCTTGGGGGCCTCCATGTGCCCGGGGTGGGTGACCGGCTCGATGGCCGCCACCTTCAGCAGGTCCCGCAGCGAGACGATGCCGAGCAGGCCGTCGCCGTCGACCACCGGGTAGTGGCGGTAGCCGTGGTCGGCCAGCCAGCTGAAGGCCGCCGACACCGAGGCCCCCGGCTCGACCGTGGCCGGGTCGGCCGTCATCTGCTCGGACACCTTCACCGTGGTCGGGTCCCCGCCGGTGGCGGCGAAGCGGACCAGGTCCCGCTCGGTGAGGATCCCCACCGGGCGCATCAGGTCGTCGACCACCACGACCGAGCCGACACCGGCGTCGGTCATGCGGGAGCACGCCTCCTGCACGGTGTCGGCGGGACGGGCGGTGACCACCGGCGAGCTCATCAGCTCCCCCACCGTGCGAGATACGGCCCCTTCGGCCATCCGACCCCCTTCGTCAGCGTTGCCGCGGCCGATGCTACCGGCGGCCACCGCCGACGCTCCGGGGTGGGCCGGTACGGTGAACGGGGATGGCAGGTCTCGACCACGTCCGCTGGCTGCGACGGCCGACGCCGCGGAACCCGGTGCTGATCGCCGCCTTCGAGGGCTGGAACGACGCCGGGGACGCCGCCACCATGGCCGCCCGCCACCTCCGCGACGCCTGGGACCTCGACCTCGTCGCCGAGCTGGACCCCGAGGAGTTCTACAGCTTCACCGACACCCGCCCGGAGGTCACCTTCGACGACGGCGGTCAGCGCCACATCGAGTGGCCCGCCAACCGCTTCTGGGTGGGGCCGGTGCCCGGCCACGAGCGCGACGTGGTCGTGCTCGAGGGCATCGAGCCGAACCTGCGCTGGCGGACCTTCGGCGAAGCCGTCACCGGCGCCGCCCACCAACTGGGCGTCAGCCTGGTCGTGGTCCTGGGCGCGCTCCTCACCGACATCCCCCACACGCGACCCACCTCGGTCATCGGCACCGCCGACGACCCCGACCTGGTCGAGCGCCTCGACCTCCGGCCCTCGAGCTACCAGGGCCCCACCGGCATCGTCGGCGCCCTGCACGAGGCCTGCCGCCAGGCCGACCTCGACTCGATCTCGCTGTGGGGCTCGGTACCCAGCTACGTGCCCGGCAGCGCCTCCCCCAAGGCGGCGCTGGCTCTGGTCGAGCGCCTGGCGTCGTTGCTCGACGCCCCGGTGCCCGTCGCCGACCTCCAGATCGCCACCGCCGCCTACGAGCGCCAGCTCGACGAGCTGGTCCAGGAGGACGAGGAGTCCGCCGGCTACGTCGCCGAGCTGGAGCGGGCCTTCGACGACGACGCCCTCGCCGGCGACGGCTCCGACCTCATCGACGAGGTCGAGCGCTTCCTCCGCGACCGCTAGCTGCTGGCCAGCTCCGTCGGGAGGCCCGGGCTGCTGTCCAGGTCCCACTCGGTGGCGGCACAGCCCCGGGAGCCGGGCTGGCCCGAGGCGTCGCCCACGGCGCCGTCGAGCACCGGGTTCTCGGCCGAGAACACCCCCCACGGGCTCTCGCAGCCGGGGACGACCCAGGCGTGGATCATCTGCAGGGCCGAGCCGATCTTGCGGCCGCCGCGGCGGGCGCACTCCTCGTCGGTGGTGCTCTCACCCCCCAGCACCAGGCCGGCGCTGTTGGTGCACAGCCCGTCGTGGTTGTGGGGGTAGTCGTTGGGGCCGGTGAAGCCGTACGTGGCGGGGTCGATGACCTCGTTGCTGAACACGGCGTACGAAAGCCCGATCACCCGCGAGTCCGGCTGGTCGCCGTCGTAGAGGAGCATCTCGGGGGTGGCGGCGTCGAAGGACGGGTCGATCAGCTCGCCCAGGTGGATGTAGTGGGCGGCGATGCCCTCGATGTAGCCCGTCGCCTTCACGTAGCCGGCGTCGAGGGCGTCCCGGACCGTCGGGTGGGCCAGGGCCACCTCGCGGGCGGTGTCCAGCTCGCCGGCCAGCTGGGCGCAGCGGGCGGCGTCGGTCATCGGCGTCCAGTGCTGCGGGGCCCCGTGGCCGTCGAGGCCGGTGAAGGGACCGCCGGCGCCGTGCTCACCATGGCCGAGAACGACGGTGGGCTCACCCCCCAGCACCGAGGTGAGCTGGTCGACCACCTCGCCGGGGATCTCGATGCCCTCCTCGGCGGCCAGCTCGATCAGCAGGCGGGTGTCCTGAGCGCCGCCCGCACCGTGGCTGTGGCCCCCACCGGTGCCGTGGTGGTCGGCGCCCAGCGCAGCCAGCTCCTGGTAGTAGGAGGAGACGTTGGCGTCGGTGTCACAGACCTCGTCGGCGGCCAGCGAGGCCAACACCGCCTCCCCGTCGGCGCCGCCGTGGCCATGGCCGCCGGCGCCGTGGTCGTGACCACCGTGCTCGGCCGCATCGCCGCTGGCCAGGGCCGCGGTGGTGAGGCCCAGCACGACCAGCAGGGGCACGGTGGCGAGGGCACCCATCGCCGGCCCCCGGGCGGCGATGGCCAGGTGGGGGCGGGCGAGCAGGGCGGCGCAGAGCACGACGAGCAGCCCCTCGGCCACCACGCACAGCAGGTCGACCCGGCCCACCTCCTCCGCCACCCCGGCGTGGGCGCCCCAGGGCAGCCCGGTGGTGCGGCTCATGGCCCAGGCGCCGATCAGGCCGGCGTTGAGCGCCAGGGTCAGCACCAGCGGGGTGCGGGTGGGGCGGGCGAAGAGCCAGAAGGCCAACCCCAGCTGGAGCCAGCCGGCGGCGGCGAACTGGAGCCCGTCGAGGGCCGAGGCCTCGGCGTGGGCGCCGACCATCACCAGGTGGATGGCGCCGGCGGCGACGGACAGGCCGGCCAGCAGGAGACGCAGGCTCAGCGCCGGCTCGTCCTGCTCGGTCGTGGTCGGTTCCTGGATCGTGGCCATCGTCCCCTGCCGGTCACGGACTGCCCCCCACAGTAGGGAAGGACGCCGCCCCACGCTCATCGCCCCCGTCCCCGATCCGAAATTGCGTGAGTTGGTCCGCCTCAGCGTGACCAAGTCACGCAATTTCGGGGTTGAACTCGCAGAGGACGAGGCGGTGGGGCAGTTGGATGTCGCCGTGGAGGTAGATCTCGCCCTCGCCGCGGAGGCCCTGGGCCTCGTAGAAGCCGAGGGCGACCTGGCGGGCGTGGGCCCACAGCACGGCGGAACCCTCGGCCCGGCACCGGTCGTTGGCTGCCGTCAGCAGGCGGGCGCCCAGGCCCTCGCCCTGACGATCGGTGGTCACCGCCATCCCCCGCAGCTGGCGGGCCGGGACCCGGTCGGGGCGCCGCGGGCAGGGACGGACCAACAGGCTGGCCACGGCCACGGGCGAGCCGTCGTCGTCGACCACCGCCAGGTGCACCGTCGTGGGTTCGTCGTCGCCCTCGAAGACGACCACGGCGTCGGCCCGCCCCTCACGGAGCACGGCCCGACGCAGGGCGTGGGTGGCGACGGCGGGGACCTCGACCACCGCCCCCGCCGGGACCCGGCTCAGGAGGGGGCGTGCCGGGGCCAGGGCCGCTCCTGCTCGAGGATGCGGGCCAGGCGCAGCGGCACCTCGTCGTGGTGGCGGCGGGCCACGATCTGCAGGCCCACCGGCAGCCCCTCGCTGGTGAGGCCGGCGGGCACCGAGATGGCCGGATTCCAACAGAGGTTGGCCAGCATGGTGAAGGGGGTGACCATCGCCCCCACCACCTCCTCGCCGTCGACGGTGGCCACCGGCGGGCCGCCGGCCGCAAAGGCGGGCACGGCCGTGGTCGGCGTCAGCAGCAGGTCGACCTCCTCGAAGAGGGCCGCCAGTTGCTCGGTCAGGGCCTCCCGCCGCCGCTTCACGTTGGCGAAGCGGGGGATGGTCCAGTCCTCGGTGGCCTCGAGGCTCTGGCGGGAATAGGCGGTCAGGTCGTCGGCGACCGCGGGCCACATCCCGGGCTCGAGGTCCAGCCAGAGGTCCATGGCCCCCGACGAAAGCCAGACCTTCACGGCGTCGGGGAGATGGACCGGCCCCTCGTCGAGCTGCAGGCCGGCAGCGGCCGCGAGCTGGCGGGCCGCGCCCTCGGCCCGGTCCAACACCTCGGGGTCGACCCGGGCGATGTCGAGGTCGGGTGACCACCGGGCCCGCAGGCCGGCCACGTCCAGGGTCTCGATGGCGGCCTCGTAGCCGACGGTCGGCGGGGGCAGCGACAGGCGGTCGCGGTCGTCGGGACCGGCGGTGACGTCGAGGTGCCGGGCCGACTCGGCCACCGTGGTGGTGAGCAGGCCGTAGACCGAGGTCTGGCTGTCCTGGGCGCCGGGGTGGGCGATACGGCCGTGGCTGGGCTTCATCCCGACCAGGCCCGAGAAGGCGGCGGGGATGCGGGTCGAGCCGCCCCCGTCGCTGGCGGTGGCCACGGGCACCAGGCCGGCGGCGACGGCCGCCGCCGATCCCCCGCTCGACCCGCCCGGCGTGCGGTCCTCGCCCCAGGGACTCCGGGTGACGCCCCACGCCTTGGTCTTGGTGAAGTTGAGGGTGCCGAACTCGGGGGCGGCGGTCTTGCCCACCGGTACGGCCCCAGCCGCCCGCAACCGGGCCACGTGGACCGAGTCGGCCGCCACCGGCCCCCGGCCCGTGAACGGGATCGATCCGTGCGAGGTGGGCATGCCCGCGCAGTCCTCGAGGTCCTTCACCCCGAAGGGCACCCCAGCGAACGGCCCGGGGTCCTCGCCCGCCGCCACCTTCCGATCGACGACGGCGGCGGCCTCGCGGGCCAGGTCGGCGTCGACGTGGACGAAGGCGTTGAGGGCCTCGTTGCCGACGGCGATGCGGTCCAGGCACTCGTCGACGACCTCGCGGGCACTGCGCTCGCCGCCCCGGACGGCCGCGGCGATCTCGATGGCGGTGGGCTGATCAGGCATCGGGGGCCTCCTCGGGGTGCTCCCGCCACGGACGGCGGCGGGGCGGGTCGAACCAGACCGGGACCTGCTCCCCCCGGATGGCCCGGAAGGCATGGTCCCGCCACAGGTCGGCGCCGGCCAGATGGGCAGGCAGCTCGTCCTCGGCGAACCAGCCCACGTCGCGGCACTCCAGCGGATGCGGGTTCAGCTCGCCGCCGACGGGCCGGCAGGCGAACACGATCGAGTAGAGCGGGATGCCGGTGAAGCCCAGCCGGAGGCCGTCGAAGATGGCGATGGGAGCGACGACCTCGGCCTCGATGCCGGTCTCCTCCCACACCTCCTTCACCGCCACCTCCGACGCCGAGTAGCCGACGTCGCACCAGCCGGTGGGGTAGAGCCAGATGCCCGAGTCGGACCGCTGGACCAGCAGGATGCGCCCCTGGTCGTCACCCACGACGGCGCCCACGGCCACTTTGGGCGTGACGTAGCCGGGCACCCCCTCGCCCACCTGCTTCATCCACTCGACGACCTGGGTGTCGGTGTCGAAGGCGTGGCCCGAGGCCACCCGGATGTCGGCGGCGATGGCCAGCACCTCCTCGAAGCGCTCGCGCTCGTAGAGGTTGTCGCTGAAGCCCAGGCCGGTGCGGGCGATGGCCGACAGGGCCTCGCTCCAGCGGAGGAGGTCGACCTCCGACGGGGGGCCGTGCTCGGGCCCGTGGCCCTCGGGCAGTTCGGGTCGGTCGCTCACCGCAGCCCCGGAGCGACCTGCTCGATGATGGCGTCGAGGGCGTCGGCCCGCTGGGCCCCCGTGCCGAGCGTGAAGTCGGGGACGATCACCTCGTCCACGCCGACCTCCTGCCAGGCGGCCATCCACTCGGCGATGCGGGCCGGGGTCCCGGCCACGCACGGCCGGGCGGCCATGGCCTCCTCGATGGCGGCGCCCCGGGCGTCGTCGTCGAGCACGAAGACCAGGGCCTGGGTGGAGGTGGCGATGGTCGTCGGGTCGCGACCGATGGCCTCGCAGTGGCGGTCGAGCACGGCCCGACGCTCGGCCAGCTCGGCGGCCGAGGACCACATGTTCCACTCGTCGGCGTACCGGGCGACCAGGCCCAACATGCGGTCGCCCTTGCCCCCGACGAGCAGGGGCAGGTGGTCCTGCACCGGCTTGGGCCAGGCGATGGCGTCGGTCACCGTGTAGTGCTCGCCGGCCACGGTGGTCGTGGCCTCGTCGAGCAGGCCCCGCACCACGGCCAGGGCCTCGTCGAAGCGGTCGATACGCTCCCCCGGCGGACCGAGGGGGATGCCGTACTGCTCGTGCTCGTTCTCCTGCCAGCCCGCCCCGACGCCGAGCAGCAGGCGGCCGCCGCTGATGTGGTCGGTGGTGGCCGCCCACTTGGCCAACACCGCGGGATGGCGGTAGGTGATGCCGAAGACCAGGCTGGCCAGCCGCACCCGGTCCGTCAGGGCCGCCAGCGCGGCCAGGGCGGCGGTGGCCTCGAGGTTGGGGGTGTCGGGCGGGAACGGGCCGCCGGCGTCGGCCATGAAGTGGTCGGCGACGTAGACGCCGTCCCAGCCGGAGGCCTCGGCGTGACGGACCCCGTCGACCACCTCGGACCAAGGGTTGCTCAACGAGGCCCAGTAGGAGAAGCGCACCCGCCGATCTTGGCAGACCGTTCTCTTCGTCAGGCCACGGGGCTCCTCGTTCAGGCCACGGCGTGGACGACGGCCCGCTCGATCTCGGCCAGGTGAGCGGGATCGGTCACCTTCTCGCCCTCGGCCGTGCGGACGTAGAAGGAGTCGACCACACGCTCCCCCAGCGTCTGCACCTTGGCGGTGCGGATGTCGAGGTCGAGGGCGCTCAGGGCCTGGGTCAGCCGGTAGAGGATCCCGATGCGGTCGGGGGCGTCGACCTCCACGACCGTGGCCGACGCCGACGCCTCGTTGTCGAAGAGGACGGCGGGCGGATCGGGCGGCCGGTCCGACCGCACGGGCCGGGCGTAGGTGCGTTCGCGCTCGTCGATGCGGGCGGCCAGGGCCAGGCGCCCGGCCAGGGCCAGCCGCACCAGCTCGTCGACCCGTTCCCAGTCGACCTCGGTGCCGAAGGCGGGCTCGACGACGAAGCGGGACAGGGCGGCGTCGCCCTCGGAGTGGGCGGCGGCCTCGAGCACGTCGAGCCCGCTCACGGCCAGCACCCCCGCCACCCGGCTGAAGGTGCCGGGCCGGTCGCCACTGATGACCGTGAGGGTGCGGCCCTCGGTGAGGACGTGGGTGCCTCCCTCGGCCATGAGCCGGCGATGGCGGTCGCTCAGGAGGTGCTGGCGCACCTCCGGCACCCGCCCGCCCCCGAGCCGGTGGGCCGTGCGCGACACCAGCTCGGCGACGAGGCCCGCCTTCCACGCCCCCCAGGCGGCGGGACCGGTGGCGAGGGAGTCGGCCTCGGTGAGGGCGGCCAGCAGTTCGAGGGTGGCCAGCGACCCCACCGCGGTGGCCACCGCCTCGATGGTCGCCTCGTCGCGCAGGTCGCGGCGGGTGGCCACGTCGGGCAGGAGCAGGTGGTGGCGGACCAGGTCGGCCAGGACCGCCACGTCCTCGGGCGGGAAGCCCATGCGGGGGCCGATGGTGGCGACGAGCTCGATGCCCACTTCGGTGTGGTCGCCCGGGTAGCCCTTGCCCAGGTCATGCAGCAGGGCGCCGATGACGAGCAGGTCGTGGCGGTGCACGTCGTCGGCCAGGGCGGCGGCATTGACCGCCGCCTCCCACAGGTGCCGGTCGACGGTGAACTGGTGGTAGGCGTTGCGCTGCGGGCGGCTGCGCACCGGGGCCCACTCGGGCAGGAGCCGCTCCAACAGGTGGCGCTGGTCGAGGGCCTCGAGCACCGGCAGGGCCGGGCGCCCGGCCAGGAGGAGGTCGGCGAGCAGGCCCCGGGCCCCCTCGGGCCACGGGTCGGGGAAGGGCGGGACCTCCTCGGCCAACCGGTCGAGGGTGGCCCGTTGGATGCGGGCGTCGTGATCGGCGGCAGCCACCGCCACCCGGAGGAGCAGGAGCGGGTCGGCCGCCGGATCGGCGGCGGGCTCGAGGGTCACCTCGCCGTCGCGCACGGCCACGCCGTCGCCGGCCCGGACGTAGCTGCGCCGGCGACGACCGCTGGGATCGTTGAGCCAGCCCTCGGTCCGGGCCCAGGCCTCGTCGGCGATCCAGGCCACGGTGCGGGCCGCCCGGGACACCTCGGCCATGAGGACGTCGGCGTCGTCGAGGCCGAGGGCGGCGGCCACGGCGTCCTGCTCCTGGAGCAGGAGCCGGTCGTTGGGTCGCGCCGTGGCCCGGTGCAGCTCGACCCGGACGGCGAGCAGGGTGTCACCGGCCTCGGCCAGGGCCCGGGTGTCCTCGGGGCCGAGCAGGGGACGGGCGGCCTCGGCCCAGCCCAGGGCGTGCACGTCACGCAGCCCGCCCCGGCCCTCCTTCAGGTCGGGCTCGAGCAGGAAGGCCACCTCGCCGTGCTCGTGGTGGCGACGTCGCACCGACCCGACGAGCAGGCTCAGGTGGCGGTGGGCGTGCTTGCGCCACCGTCCGGTGGCCGCCGCCGCCAACTCCCCGGTGAGGGTCGGGTCGCCGGCCAGGTGACGGCAGGAGAGCAGGGCGGTGGCCGTGTCGAGGTCCTCGGCGGCCAGCTTCAGGGTCTGCTTCACCGTGCGCACGGCGTGACCCAGCTTCAGGCCGGCGTCCCAGATCGGATACCAGAGGGCCTGGGCCACCCCGCCGGGCAGGTGGCGGGGGGCGTGGAGCAGGAGGAGGTCGAGGTCGCTGCCCGGGGCCAGCTCACCCCGGCCGTACCCGCCGACGGCCACGAGAGCCAGGCCGTCGTCACCGGTGCCCGCCTCGGCGTAGAGGGCGGCCAGCCAGTCGTCGACGGCCGCCGTGTAGCGCCGGCTGAGGTCCAGGCCGGTCACCGCGGGGTCGGCGATCAGCGCCGCCCGGTCGAGGAGGGGGACCGCGGCCACGGGCCTCAGAGCAGGCTCATGGCCTTGCGGGCGGCCACCTGGACCGGGTCCCACAGGGGAGAGAACGGCGGGGCGTAGGAGAAGTCGGTGTTCACGAGCTGCTCGACGGTGAAGCCGGCGGTGAGGGCCACGGCCACCGCGTCGATGCGCTTGCCCGCCCCTTCCTCGCCCACGATCTGGGCGCCCAGGATCCGCCCGCTCGACCGCTCGGCCAGCAGCTTCACGATGATCGGCCGGGCCTCGGGCAGGTAGCCCGCCCGGGTGGTGGCCTTGATCTTGGCGACGACGTAGCCGAGGCCGGCGGCGGCGGCTTCGCGTTCGTTCAGGCCGGTGCGGGCCACCTCGGTGGTGCAGACCTTGACCACGGCGGTGCCGACGACCCCCGGGAAGGTGGCGTAGCCGCCGCCCAGGTTGACCCCGGCCACCCGGGCCTGGCGGTTGGCCACGGTCCCGAGGGCGACGTACACCGGCTGACGGGACACGAGGTGGAACGACTCGCAGCAGTCGCCGGCGGCCCACACCCCCTCGACGCTCGTCTGCTGGCGGGGGTCGACCCGGATGGCGCCCTTGACGCCGAGGTCCAGCCCGGCCTCGGCGGCCAGGTCGGTGTCGGGGACCACGCCGGTGCCCAGGATCACCAGGTCGGCGTCGAGGGTGGCGCCGCCGTCCAGGTGGACCTGGCCCGGTTCGATGGCGGTGACCGGGACCCCGGTGCGGACCTCGATGCCCGCCTTGACCATGGCGGCCCGCACCAGCGCCCCCACGTCGGGGTCGAGGGTGCCCATCACCTCGGGGGCGGCCTCGACCACGGTGACCCGGACGCCCCGGCGGCAGTACGCCTCGGCCATCTCGAGGCCGATGTAGCCCCCGCCCACCACCACCACCGACCGGGGGTTGACCCGCTGGGTGCGCTCGGTGATGCGCTGGGCGTCGACCAGGTTCTGGACGCCGAGCACGGACTCGCCGTTGATGCCGGGAACGTCGGGCCGCAGGGGCCGGGCCCCCGTGGCGATCGCCAGGTGGTCGTAGGGGAGCTTGAACGTGCGCCCGTGCTCGTGGTCCCGGACCTCGACCTGGCCCGCCTCGGTGTCGACGGCCAGGGCTTCGTGCCGCAGGCGGACGTCGATGCGGTACTGGTCGCGGAACTCCTGGGGCGTCCGGGCGACGAGGTCCTCCAGTTCGACGTCGCCGGCCACGTGGTAGGGGATGCCGCAGGCCGAGTAGCTGACCCACTGGCCCTTCTCCAGGGCGACGATGTCGAGCGAGCCGTCGAGGCGCCGGGCCTGGGAGGCGGCCGTCATCCCGCCGGCATCGCCGCCGATGACCACCAGACGCTGCGCCATGCGCGGCGACGGTACCGCCCGCTCCCCGTCCGCGCGGTTGCGCGGGCGTTCCCGGGGACACGCCCCTCCGCCGGACCTTTCTCGCCATGGCCGCCTTCGCCGTCACCGCGACGCCGGGCTCGCCCGCCTGCCGGCCAACGACACGGTCGGGGCACGGGTCTGCGTGGAGCGCGGACCGACAACCCGCTCGCCACCGGCCCCGCCGGCTGGTGGACTGCCGACCGTGGTGGTGCCCGACGGACTCCGGTGGCTGGCGGGCCGGCCTGACGGCGCCGCCTGGCTGGCCGGGCTGCCCGCCGCGGTCGCCGCCGCCACCGAGCGCTGGGGCCTGGACGTCGGCCACCCCTATGAGGGCGGCATGGTGTCGTGGGTGGCCCCGGCCACGCAGCCCGACGGCACCCCGGTGGCCCTCAAGCTGCCGTGGCCACACCCCGAGGGGGCGGCCGAGGCCGACGCCCTGCGGGTCTGGGCCGGTGACGGGGCCGTCCTGCTGCTGGACGAGGACCCGGCAACCGGGGCCTTGCTGCTGGAGCAGGCCCGCCCCGGGACCCACCTGTACCGCACCCCGGCCATCGCCACCGGGGTGATCGTGGGGCTCCTGGCCCGGTTGTCGATCCCCGTGCCGGACCCGGGTCCGTTCACGACGCTCGCCGACGAGGCCGAGCGCTGGGCCGACGACCTGGTCGCCCAGTGGGAGCGGGCCGGCCGGCCCATCGAGCGAGCGCTGGTCGACACCGCCGTGGGCCTGCTGCGGGACCTGGGCCCGACCCAGGGCCCGGCCGTGCTGCTCCACCAGGACCTGCACGCCACCAACGTCGTGGCCGCGGAACGGGAGCCCTGGCTGGCCATCGACCCCAAGCCCTTGGTGGGCGAGGCCGAGTTCGCCGTCGCTCCGCTCTGCCGGGACTACGACCTGGGCCACACCCCCGAGGCGGCCCGGCGCCGCCTCGACGAGGCGGTCGAGACCCTCGGCCTCGACCGGGAACGAGCCCGAGGCTGGGCCGTGGCCCAGACGGTGGCCTGGGCCTGGCACGAGGACCGCCTCCTCCCCCGCCACGCCGAGACCGCCACCTGGCTCCTGGGCTGAGCTGAGCTGAGCCCAAAGCCCCCGTTCTGGCGTCGATCCGTTGCGGTGGGCACAACCGATCGACGCAATTTCGGACGGATGACCGACGGACCCGACCCACTACCCTGCGCACGGCCCCGCAGGGGGCAGGCCCCCATCGTCCAGCGGCCTAGGACGCCAGCCTTTCAAGCTGGTAACACGGGTTCGAATCCCGTTGGGGGTGCCCCAAGGGACGCCTTCGCCCAGCTTCGATCGTGCGGATGGGTCCTCTGGTCCTCGTGGCGTGCTTCGGGGGCAGGATGCCGAGGACACCTCGGGAGTGCTGCATGATCCCGTCGCCGCCAGGAGCGCTGACGTACCGCCCGTGGATCCGTCCGAGCTACTCGGGGCGTCCCCGTGTGCCGCTCGGCGTGGCCACGAACGCGGTCGAGCATGCTGGGGTCACCGCGTGACCAGCTGGATCAGGTTCCCGCAGGTGTCGTCGAACACTGCGGTGGTCACCGGTCCCAGCTCGGTCGGTGGCTGGGTGAAGACCACCCCAGCTCGGACGAGTCGATCGTGTTCCTCGTGGACGTCGTCGACGGCGAAGGATGCGAGCGGGATGCCATCGGCGACGAGCGCTTCCCGGTACGGGCCCACTGCGGGATGTCCGGTCGGTTCGAGGAGCAGCTCGACGTCCTGTCCCGGCGCTCCGACGGTGAGCCAGCGATCACCGTTGCCGATCGGTACGTCGGTGCGGGGCTCGAACCCGAGCACTTCGGTATAGAAGCGGAGCGCCTGCTCCTGGTCGTCCACGAAGACACTGGTCACGTGAAGGCGGATGGTCAAGGGTCCTTCTCCTGGTTGAGCCATCGGGACACCGCGTCGCGAAGCGGGGCGATGTCGATGGAGTGGAACTTGTAGCGACCGTGTCGACGGGTGCGCACCAATCCGGCCTCCTCGAGCACTCGGAGATGCTGCGAGATCCCTTGTCGAGTCAGATCGACGTCGTGATCGGAAGCGAGGCGACCACAGATCTCGAACAAGGTCTGGTCGTCGCGCTCCGACAGGACGTCGAGGATCGCTCTCCGGGCCGGCGCCGAGAGAGCGTCGAAGACATCGGCCACCCGGCGGACCATAGGCAACCGTTCAGTTGCAGGCAAGTCGCCACTTGCCTGTAGCGCACCCCCTGCCCTTCGAAGGGGACCACGACTCCCGAGGCGATTCCGCAGTTCCACGTCGGGCCCGACGCGTGGGAACCGTTGGCCCAGCGCCTCCGTGGCCCCGGGGACGTCCCGATGACCACCGACCCGGGCGGCGAGCTCCTCCGGCGAGGTCGGCCGGGCTTCGGCTCGCCCCCCTCGTCCTACGCTCGGGTGATGGCGGAGGCGGCACGCCGGTACCCCGACGACGTCCCCGACGGGGTGGCGCGTCGGGCCGCCGAGCTCTGCCTGGCCCGGCCCGAGGCCCACCCCCAACAAGCTGGCCGCCCTCGTCCAGCGACCCGGGCCGGCCGACGACGGCCCGACCGGCGGGTGATCCGCCGACCCGGAGGCGGACGAACCCCGGTGTGCGCGCCCCCGCCGTCGTCGCCATCGTCGGCGCCCTGACCGCGGCAGGCTGCTCGTCGTCGCCGCCCGACACCGCCGGCCTCACGACGGCACCGTCGACCGCCGCGGCCCCCGCCCGCGCGGTCGACGAGGCCCAACTCACGGCCCTCGCCGATTCGCTGGTGGCCGACACCGGCGCCGAGGGTGGGATCGTGGCCTGGTGGGTGGGTGACGACGAGCCCCTGGTCGTGACCGCCGGGGTGGCCGACGCCCGCACCGGCCAGGTCATCCACGCCGACGACGCCTTCCACGTGGCCAGCATCACCAAGTCGTTCGTGGCCGCCGCGGCCCTCACCCTCGACGCCGACGGGATCCTCGACCTCGACGACCCGCTGGCCGATCACGTCGAGTGGCCTGGGGGCGAAGCCATCACCCTGCGTCAGCTCCTCGCCCAGACCAGCGGGGTGGCCGGGTTCCCCAACGGTGACGACGACGACACCGCCTACCTCGCCCTGCTGCCGTCCGAGCCGCCCATCACCATCGAGCAGACGCTGGCCGCGGCCCGGGACCTCCCACCCCACCACGAGCCGGGCACGACCACCGACTACGGGAACCTGTCCTACGTGCTGGCCGGAGCGGCCATCGAGGCGGCGACGGGCCAGGCGCTCGGCAGGGTCCTCGAGGAGCGGGTGTTCGGGCCGGTCGGGATGGACGACACCTGGTACCCGCCGCTGACCCCCGGGGACGCCGAGCCCCTCCCGGGGCTCTACGAGGTCGATCCCGGGGCCCCGGTGCTGCCGACCACCTCCTTCGACATGGAGGTCTGGCGCACCGTCACCGGCCCCGCCGCCGGCGCCGTGTCCACCATCGACGACCTGG
>CAYTJS010000036.1:0-18927 GCA_964438115.1 uncultured Iamiaceae bacterium | reverse complement strand
TGGCCATGGCCCCCGCGGGGATGGGAGCACCGCCGGCCGGCCTGGCGCCGACCCCGCCGCCCGCCCGCCGTGAGCGCTCGGTGCCCGCCGCCGGCATCGCCGACGCCCTCCTCGGCATCCGCATGCCGTGTGACCTCGTGCCCCTGGTCGTCGACCGCCTGTCGGATCGGCGGGTGACCCTGTCCACCGTGGGCTACCCCGCCGAGGTGGTGGGCACGACCCTGGCCGACGAGGTCGAGCGCCTGGGCTATGTGATCACGCCCCGCAGCGACCGCGAGATCGACGCCACCCGGGGCACCACCTCGCTGCGCCTGACCATCACCCCGCCCGGGGTCGACGGTCGCCACCACGACCACCCCAGCGCCCGCGACGGCGCCGTGGTCGTGGCCATCGAGCTCCTCTCCTGATCACCCGTTCCGGACGCGCGGATGTGTTCTGGAGAACACAGGGGCGCGTCCAGAACGAGCGGGGTCAGGCCTTGGGGGGGAGGGACCGGAGGCCGAGCTCGGTGAGGTGGGCCTCGGCGATGGTCGACGGCGCCCCGGTGAGGGGGTCGGCACCCGACTGGGTCTTCGGAAAGGCGATGACTTCACGGATGTTCTCCTCGCCCGCCAGCAGGGCGACGAGCCGGTCCACGCCGAAGGCGAAGCCGGCGTGGGGCGGCGCCCCGAAGCGGAAGGCGTCGAGCAGGAAGCCGAAGCGGTCCTGGGCGGTGGCCTCGTCGATGCCCAGCAGCTCGAAGATCCGGCGCTGCACGTCACCGCGGTGGATCCGGACACTGCCCGACCCCAGTTCCCAGCCGTTCAGCGTGAGGTCGTAGGCCTGCGCCCGCACGTCGAGCAGGGCCTCGCCCCCCTCGTCGAGCAGGAACAGATCGTCGGGGTGGGGCATGGTGAACGGGTGGTGGGCCGACACCGGGATGCCGTCGTCGCCGATGGCCTCGAACAACGGGAAGTCGGTGACCCACAGGAAGTGCAGCCCGCCCTCGTTGACCGGCGGACGCCCCAGCTCGAGGCGCAGGGCGCCGAGCACGTGGCACACCCGGCGGCGCTCGTCGGCCACGAGCAGGCACAGGTCGCCGGCGCTCGCGCCGAGGGCGGCCACGATGCCGCTGACCTCGTCCTCGCTCAGGAACTTGGCCACCGGTGAGGTCACCTCGGTGGCCGAGTCGACCTTCATCCACACCAGGCCCTTGGCCCCCAGGCGCTGGGCCGCCTCGACCAGGGCGTCGAGCTCCTTGCGGCTGCGGTCGGCCCCGCCGGGCACGGCGATGCCCTTCACGCAGGGCGCCTGGAACGCCTTGAAGCCGGTGGCGGCGAACAGCTCGGTCAGCTCGACCAGCTCGAGGCCGAAGCGGGTGTCGGGCTTGTCGGAGCCGTAGCGCTCCATGGCGTCGTGCCAGGTCATGGTGGCGAAGGGACCGGGAACCTCACCGGTGGCGGCCTCGGCCGCCGCCCGCACCGCCACCTCGGTGAAGGCCCGCACGTCGGCCTCCCCCACGAAGCTGGCCTCGAGGTCGAGCTGGGTGAACTCGAACTGGCGGTCGGCCCGCAGGTCTTCGTCGCGCATGCAGCGGGCGATCTGGAAGTAGCGCTCGACGCCGCCGACCATGCACAGCTGCTTGAAGAGCTGGGGACTCTGGGGCAGGGCGTAGAACTCGCCGGGATGCAGGCGCGACGGCACGACGAAGTCGCGGGCACCCTCCGGGGTCGAGGCGATCAGCATCGGCGTCTCGACCTCGGTGAAGCCCTGGTCCGCCATCGCGTTGCGCAGGGCCCGGTTGACCGCGGCCCGGGTGGCCAGGTTGGTCTGCAGCCGTGAGCGGCGCAGGTCGAGGTACCGGTGGCGCAGGCGCAGGGACTCGTCGGCGTCGATGCGGTCGCTCACGGGGAACGGGAGCGGGTCGGCCGTGTTCAGCACCTCGACGCTGCAGTCCCCCACCTCGATCTCGCCGGTGCCCAGTTCGGGGTTGACGGTGCCCTCGGGCCGGGCCCGCACCGTGCCGCTGACCCGGACCACGTACTCGCTGCGCAGGTCGTCAGCGCCGGGGACCACGCACTGCACCACGCCGGTGCGGTCGCGCACGTCGACGAAGGCCAGGTGCTCGCCGTGCTCGCGCCGGGTGGCCACCCAGCCGCACAGCACCACCTCGGTGCCGGCGTCGGCGGCCCGCAGCTCGCCGCACCAGTGGCTGCGCAGTCCGGTGGGAGGGGTCATCAGGGCGTGCTCTCGTTCGTCAGGGATCGGATGGTCTCGGCCAGGGCGGTCACCGGGACCTGCTCCTGGGGCCGGTCCTGGCGCAGGTCGCGCAGGGTGACCACGCCGGCGGCGGCCTCGTCCTCGCCGACGATGGCGGCGAAGCGGGCCCCGGAGCGGTCGGCGGCCTTCATCTGGGACTTCATCGAGCGGCCGTCGAAGCCACGGTCGGCGCCGATGCCGGCCCGGCGCAGCGCGGCGGTGAGGTCGCGGGCCACGGCGCCGCCGGTCACGTCGACCACGAAGACCGACACCGGCGAGTCCGGCACGGGCCACACCCCCTCGGCGTCGGCGGCCAGCAGCAGCCGCTCGATGCCCATGCCGAAGCCGATGCCCGGCGTGGACGGCCCGCCCAGGGCCTCGGCCAGGCCGTCGTAGCGCCCGCCCCCGCCCACCGCGTTCTGGGCGGCGTCGAGGGCGTCGGCGGCCAGCTCGAAGGTGGTGCGGGTGTAGTAGTCGAGTCCCCGGACCAGGCGGGGCTCGATGCGGAACGGGATGCCCAGGGCGGCCAGGCCCTCCTGGACCCGCTCGAAGTGGGCCGTGGCCTCGGTGGAGAGGTGCTCGGCGGGCCCCGGCGCGTCGGTGACCACCGCGGCGGTGGCCGGGCGCTTGGAGTCGAGGACCCGCAGCGGGTGGCGGTCGACCTTCTCGCGGTCCTCCTCGGCCAGCTCCGCCAGCCGGGACCGGAAGTAGCCCTGCAGCACCTCGGCGTAGCGGACCCGGTCGGCGGGCTCGCCCATGGAGTTGACGAGCAGCGTCACCCGCTGCAGCCCGATGGCAGCCAGCACGTCCCAGGCCAACGCAATGACCTCGACGTCGACGTCGGGGTCGACCGAGCCCAGCACCTCGACGCCGAGCTGGTGGTGCTGGCGGTAGCGGCCGGCCTGGGGGCGCTCGTAACGGAACGTGGGGGCGGCGTACCAGACCTTCCACGGGTCGGTGGGCCGGTGCTCGAGGTAGGCCCGCACGACGGGGGCGGTGCCCTCGGGGCGCAGGGCGATGTGGCGACCCCCCTTGTCCTCGAAGTCGTACATCTCCTTGGTCACGATGTCGGTGCCCTCGCCCACCCGCAGGAAGACACCGAGATCCTCGAAGGTGGGGCCCTGCAGCAGGCCGAAGCCGGCCCGGCCGGCCAGGCCCGCGAACGTGGCCACGAGGGCCTCCCAGCGCCGCGACTCGGGCGGCAGCGTGTCCCGGGTGCCCGTGGGGGCGGAGAAGGCGGCCACGGTGGGGTCAGTCGGCCCCGCCGGGCAGGACCCGGTAGGCGTCGAACACGCAGTCGATGCGCTTGAGGGACGAGACGAGGGCGTCGAGCTGGGTGGGGTCACCCAGCTCGACGTCGAACTGCATGCGGCACATGCGGTCGCCGCCGGTGCGGGTCTCGCTGTGGAGGATGTTCAACCGGTGGTCGGACAAGGCGGCCGAGACGTCTCGCAGGAGCCATTCGCGGTCGAGGGCCTCGACGACCAGTGAGGCCACGAAGGTCCCGCGGCTGTCGGCGTCCCAGTCCACGTCGATGACCCGCTCGGCCTGCTCGCGCACCAGGGACACGGCGTTGGTGCAGTCGGTGCGGTGCACGCTCACCCCGCGGCCCCGGGTGATGAAGCCCATGATCTCGTCGCCGGGCACGGGGGTGCAGCAGCGGGACAGGCGCACGAGCATCTGCTCCTGGCCCTCGACGTGCACCCGGGCCGGGGCCGAGGCCGACCGGCGGGGCCGGCGGGGCATGGCGAGGGTGGTGGAGAGCTGCTGTTCCTGGCCGGGGTCGGCCCCCGAGAGCTTGCGGCTGACCCGGGTGGTGACCGAGGCCGCCGACACGTGGTGCTCGCCCACGGCGGCGAAGAGGGCGTCGAGGTCGCCGTAGCTCAGCTCCTCGGCCACCGCCTCGAGCACCTCGGTGGCCATGGGCAGGCCCGCCTTGCGCAGGGCCTTGATGACCTCGTCGCGCCCGGTCTCGATGGCGTCGTCGCGGCGCTCGCGGGAGAACCACTGGCGGATCCGGTTCTGGGCCCGCGGGGTGACGACGATGTTCAGCCAGTCCCGGGAGGGCGCCGGGTGCTCGACCTTGGAGGTGATGACCTCGACGGTCGCGCCCGAGGCCAGGGCCGAGTCGAGGGGCACCAGGCGCCCGTCGATGCGGGCCCCGATGCAGGCGTGGCCGACCTCGGTGTGGATGGCGTAGGCGAAGTCGAGCGGCGTGGCCCCCTCGGGCAGGATGATGACGTCACCCTTGGGGGTGAAGACGTAGACCTCGTTGTCCTCGAGGTCACCCTTGAGCTTGGCCATGAACTGGCCGGGGTCGGTGGTCTCGGCCTGCCAGTCGAGGATGCGGTTCAGCCAGACGATGTCGTCGGCCGGCGACTTCTCCTTGTAGGCCCAGTGGGCGGCCACGCCCAGTTCGGCCCGTTGGTGCATCTCGTGGGTGCGGATCTGGAACTCGACGGCCTTGCCGCCGGGACCCACCACCGTGGTGTGCAGCGACTGGTAGAGGTTGAACTTGGGCAGGGCGATGTAGTCCTTGAACCGCCCCGGCACCGGCTGCCACATGCCGTGGATGCAGCCCAGGGCGGCGTAGCAGTCCTTCACCGAGGCCACGATCACCCGGATGCCGACCAGGTCGAGGATGTCGTCGAAGGCCCGACCCCGGACCATCTTCTCGTAGATGCTCCAGAGGTGCTTGGGCCGGCCGGTGACGTCGGCCTTGACCCGGACCTCCTCCAGGCGCTGGGTGACCTCGACCTCGACCTGGGCCAGGTAGAGGTCGCGCTCGGGGGCCCGGGCGTCGACGAGGTGGTCGATCTCGGCGAAGCGCTTGGGGTGCAGGGCGGCGAAGGCCAGGTCCTCGAGTTGCTGCTTGACCTCCTGCACCCCCAGGCGGTGGGCCAGCGGGGCGTAGATGTCGAGGGTCTCCTGGGCGATGCGCTGCTGCTTCTCGATGGGCATGGCCGCCAGCGTCCGCATGTTGTGGAGGCGGTCGGCCAGCTTGACCATCAGGACCCGGAGGTCCTTGGCCATGGCCACCAGCATCTTGCGGATGGTGGCGGCGTGCTGGGCCTCGCGGGACTCGAACTCGAGGCGCTCCAGCTTGGTGACGCCGTCGACGATGGCGGCCACGTCGGGGCCGAACTCGACCTCCAGCTCGGCCAGGGCCACCTTGGTGTCCTCCACCGCGTCGTGGAGGAGGGCGGCGGCCAGCGTGGTGTCGTCGAGGCCGAGGCCGGCGGCGATGCGGGCCACGGCCACGGGGTGGGAGATGTAGGGGTCGCCCGACTTGCGCTTCTGGTCCTGGTGGGCGGCGGCGGCCCGCTGGTAGGCCCGCACGACCAGGTCGGTGCCCGCCCGGGGGTGGTGCTCGCGGAAGGCCTCGATGACCGGGGCCAGCACCTCGTCGGGCGTCGGCTCGGAACGCCGCCACGGCAGCACCCGGTCGACGGTGGAGACGACGGCCATGTCAGAGGGACAGGAGCGAGTGCACGTGGTGCTCGCCCAGTTGGCCGCGGCCGGACAGGAAGCCCAGCTCGATCAGGAACCCGAAGCCGACGAGGTCGCCGCCCAGACGCTCGACCAGGCGGCCCACCGCCGCCGCGGTGCCGCCGGTGGCCAGGACGTCGTCGACGACCAGGCACCGCTCCCCCGCCACGAGGGCGTCGACGTGCAGTTCGAGGGCGTCCTCGCCGTACTCCAGCTGGTAGGTCTCGCGGTGGGTGTCGTGCGGCAGCTTGCCCGGCTTGCGCACCGGCACCAGACCGGCCCCCAGGCGGTAGGCGATGGGGGCGGCGAGCAGGAAGCCGCGGGCCTCGATGCCGACCACGCGCTCGATGGTCTCGCCCGAGAACTCGTCGGCCAGGGCGTCGACGGCGAAGCGGAAGGCGTCCACGTCCCCGAGCAGCGGGGTGATGTCCTTGAAGACGATCCCGGGCTCGGGGAAGTCCGGGATGTCCCGGAGGTGCCCCTCGAGCCAGCGCGCGTCGGTCATCCGCCGAATCTACCGCCGCCCCGCCGACCGGCGGGGGGTCCTCAGGTGCGCCGCTTGGTCTTGCGGGGCCGGGGCGGGATGGCCCCGGTGGGGGTGGCGCCGCCCTTGGCCGACGCCGTGGGGGCGGTCGACCGCCGCCGGGTGCCGGCCGAGGCCGTGGCCGGCAGCGGTGAGGACGTCCCCGCCCCCTCCGTGTAGACGAACTTCGGTTCGCGCTCCTTCAGCAGGGACACGATCGGGGCGGCCACGAACAGCGACGAGTAGGCACCCGACGCCAGGCCGATGAGCAGGGCCAGTGAGAACTCCTCGAGGGTATCGGCCCCCAGCATGCGCCCGATGACGAGCAGCGAGACGATCGGGATGATCGTGGCCAGGGTCGTGTTCACGGACCGCATCAGGGTCTGGTTCAGCGTCCGGTTCATGATGAACCGGTAGGGCGTGCGCTGCACCGTGCGGGCGGCGTTCTCCTTGGCCCGGTCGAACACCACGATCGTGTCGTAGAGCGAATAGCCGAGGATCGTGAGGAACGAGATCAGCGTGGCCGGGGTCACCTGGATCTGGAAGACCGAGTAGACGCCCACGCTCAGCAGCAGGTCGTGGACCATGGCCACCAGGGCACCGATGGCCATGCGCCACTCGAGACGCCACGAGATCCACAGGGTGATCAGGACGAAGAAGATGATCAGCGCCCGCTGGGCCTGGTTGGTGATCTCCTCGCCCCAGGTGGGCCCGACGGTGTTGACGTTCACCTCCTCGGTGGTGCTGCCGGCCAGGTCGGCCAGGATGGCGGTGATCTCGCGGCTGCGGTCGATGGCGTCGACCTCGGCCTCGACCCGCAGGATGGTCGTGCCGTCGGCGTTGGTGACCACCTGGATGGTCGCCCCGCCCTGGCCCACGTCCCCGAGGGCGTCGCGGGCGTCCTCGACGCCGATGTCGGTGACCGGGACCTCCCACACGCCACCACCCTCGAAGTCGATGCCGAGGTTGAGGCCGCGGGTGAAGAGGCTGGTGAGCGACACCAGGACCACGATCCCGGCGATGGCCAGGCCCGGCTTGAACAGACGGACGAAGTCGAAGTCGTTGGTGCCGTTGTAGATCGAGCGCAGGGTCCGGCGCAGGCTCCGGGACGGCGCGACGGGGCCGTCGCCGGTCGGGATGGTCTCGTCGAACGAGCTCACACCGCCTCCTTGGGGGTCGGCATGCCGAACACCTGGGTCCGGTCCCGCCACCGGGGCACCCGGGACAGGATCAGCACCGCCGGTCGGATGAAGAACCAGGACGCCACCAGGTCGACGGCGGTGGAGAGGCCGAGCATCAGGGCGAAGCCCCGGACCGGACCCACCGAGAGGAAGAACAACACGACGGCGCCGATGAGGCTGGCGACGTCGGCGGCCACGATGGTCGAGAACGACGACTGGAACGAGCGCTCGACGGTGGAGCGGAAGGTGCGGCCGTTGGCCACGTCCTCCTTCAGGTGCTCGTAGAACACCACGTTCGAGTCCACCGAGATGCCGATCGACACGATGAGGCCGGTGACCCCGGCCAGGGTCAGGGCCAGGCCCCGTGTCTCGCCGAGCAGCGAGATCAGGGCCCAGATCAGCGCGAACTCGAGGACCAGCGAGGCGATGGCCACCACGCCCAGCAGGCGGTAGTAGGCGATCATGAAGAGCACCACGACGCTGAGGCCGATGAGGCCGGCGATGAGCCCGGCCCGCAGGGCGTCCTCGCCCAGGGTGGCCGACACGGTCTGGGTCTGCTGGGGCTCGAGGGTCACCGGCAGGGCGCCGTAGCGCAGCACCAGGGCCAGGTCCTTGGCCGAGGACTCGTCGAAGTCGCCCGTGATCTGGATCTGGTCCCGCTCGAAGGTGGGCTGCTGGATGGTCGGCGCCGAGACGACGTCGCCGTCGAGCACGATGGCCAACTGGCGGGTGGGACACTCGGGTCCACCCGAGTAGCAGGTGGTGGCGATGGCGTTGAACTTGTCGATGCCGTTCTCGCCGCCCCGGAACGTGGGGTTGACCAGCCACTGGGTGCCGACCTGGTCGGTGACCGCGTCGGCCCCCTCGAGGGAGTCGCCGGTGAGGGCGGTGGGCCCGAGGTGGTAGCGGGCCAGGATCACGCCGTCGTCGTCGCGCTCGGCGAGCACGACCTCGCGGCGGGGCCGGTCGAGGGCGCGGGGAGTCAGGCCCTCGTCGTTCAGCGGCTCGGGCAGCGTCGTGTCGATGGGGGGGATCTCGGTGGGCACCGTCGTGGTCGGGGCCGTGGTCGCCGGGGCGGCATCGGCGGTGGTCGCCGTCTGGGCCGCCGCCCCCTCGCCCGGGGCCAGGCCCTCGAGGCCGAGGCCCTGCTCGTCACCACCCGTTGTGGTCGGCGCCGGAGCCGTCGTGGTGGTGGCGCCGTCGCCGGCGGTCGTGGTCGTGGCGCCATCACCGGCGGTCGTCGCCGGGACGCCGGTGTCGCCCACGGGTGGCAGCACCTGGAGCACCGGCCGGAAGCGCAGCTCGGCGGTCTGACCGACCAGCTCGAGGGCCCGGTCCTGGTCCCGCACACCGGGGAGCTGGACGAGGATGGTGTCGCCCTGGCGGGTGATCTCGGGTTCGGCCACGCCGAGGGCGTCGACCCGGTTGCGGATGATCTCGACCGACTGGTCGAGGGTGTCGCCGGCCTCGATGTCCTCACTGGGCTGGAGCACCACCGACACCCCACCCTGGAGGTCGAGGCCCAGCACCGGCGAGTTGCCGGCGACGAAGGTGTAGGCCACCGACGCCACCGTGAAGCCGACGAACGCGATGAGGGGGAGGACCCCCTTGCGACGCACCGGCGCTACTCGTCCTCGTACCGGTCGGCGTCGTCGCCCGAGCCGTCGTCCCACTCGATGAGCTCGGCCACCGCGGCCCGCTGGATCCGCACGGTCACGCCGTCGGCCACCTCGAGCTCGCAGACCTGGCCGTCGATGGTGCGGACGGTGCCGTACAGGCCCCCGTTGGTGAGGACGTCGTCACCCACCTCGAGGGAGTTGATGAGGGCCTGGTGCTCCTTGACCCGCTTCTGCTGAGGGCGGATCAGGAAGAAGTAGAAGACCACCATGAACAGTGGCAGCAGGATGAGTTGTCCCATGCGTGGGGCCTCGTTCGTCGGGGAGCGATCGGCGGGCGAGCCTATCCGGGCCACCCGGTGCCCCACCGGCACCGGTCATGACGGGGCCGGTGCCCAGGCGGCGCCGACCTCGGCCCGCAGGTCGTCCAGGCGCCCGGCCCGGACGGCCTCCCCCGTCCGCAGGACCAGCGCCCGCAGCCAGGCCAGGTTGTGGAGGGTCAGCAGCCGGGGCCCGGTGGGCTCGTCGGTGAGGCGAAGGTGGCGCAGGTAGGCGCGGCTGTGGCGGGCGCAGACCTCGCAGGCGCAGGCCGGGTCGAGCGGGCCGTCGTCGGTGGCGAAGCGGGCGTTGCGCAGGTTCAGGCGCCCGGCGCTGGTCAGCACGGTGCCGTGGCGGCCCAGGCGGGTGGGCAGCACGCAGTCGAAGAGGTCGACGCCCCGGGCCACCCCCTCGACGATGCTCACCGGGTCGCCCACCCCCATCAGGTAGCGGGGCTGGTCGACGGGCAGCTCGGCGGTGGCCGCCTCGAGGGCGGGCAGCAGCTCGTCGAGGGTCTCGCCCACCGACAGCCCGCCGATGCCGTAACCGTCGAAGTCGAGGGCGACGGTGCGGCGGGCGCTCTCGGCCCGCAGGGCGGGGTCCACCCCGCCCTGCACGATGCCGAACAGGGCCTGGTCGTCGACCCGGCGATGGGCGGCGCGGGCCCGGGCGGCCCACCGGGCGGTGCGCTCGACCGCCGCCCGCACCACCTCGGGCGGTGAGGGCAGGGGTGGGCACACGTCGAGCACCATCTGGATGTCGGCGCCCAGCGCCTCCTGCACCGCCACCGCCCGTTCGGGGCTGAAGTGGACGGTCGAGCCGTCGTAGGTGCTCTTGAAGGTGGCCCCCTCGTCGTCCACCTTCGGTGACAGCGAGAAGATCTGGTAGCCGCCGGAGTCGGTGAGCACGTGGCCCGACCAGTCCATGAAGCCGTGCAGGCCGCCGAGGGCGGCGACCACGTCCTCGCCCGGGCGCAGGGACAGGTGGTAGGTGTTGGCCAGGACCACCTCGAAGCCGAGGCGTTCCAGGTCCACCGCCGACAGGTGGCGGATGGCGCCCCGGGTGGCCACGGGCATGAAGCACGGCGTCGTGAAGCGGCCGCGGGCGGTGGTGACGGTGCCGGCCCGGGCCGCCCCGTCGGTGGCCTCGACCGTGAGGACGGCCTTCACGACACCACCGCGAGCCGCGTCATGACGCCCCCGACAACCGCGTCACGACGCCCCCGACAACCGCGTCATGACGCCCCCAACAACATCGCGTCGCCGAAGGAGAGGAAGCGGTAACCGCGGGCCAGGGCGGTGGTGTACAGCGACCGCCAGCGGGGCCCGACGAAGGCGTCGACCAGCACCAGCAGGCTGGACCGGGGCACGTGGAAGTTGGTCAGCACCACGTCCACCCTCGCGAACTCGTGGCCTCGGCGGATGAACAGTTCGGTGGCCCCGGCCCGCTCCCCCGTCGCCGCCCAGGACTCCAAGGTCCGCACGACCGTGGTCCCCACCGCCACCACCCGCTCGGCGGCGACGACGGCGGCGACGGTGGCCTCGGGCACGACGTAGCGCTCGGTGTGCATGGCGTGGTCCTCCACCGCGGCGCCCCGCATGGGGGCGAAGGTGCCCAGGCCCACCTCGAGGTCGACGGTGGCCACCGCGATCCCCGCCGCCCGGCAGCGGTCCAGCAGGGCCGGGGTGAGGTGGAGCCCGGCGGTGGGTGCCGCCGCCGAGCCGGGGCGGGCGGCGAAGACGGTCTGGTACCGCTCGGGGTCGGCCAGGGTGGTCCCGATGTAGGGCGGCAGGGGGACCTCGCCCAGGCGGGTGATCAGGGCCAGCGGCTCCTCGTCGCCGAGGAGGGTGACGGCGCGGCGGCCCTCCCCCACGTCCTCGCCCACCTCGACCACCGGCTCGCCCTCGTGGCCCAGCACCGTGCCGGGGGGCAGACGCCGCCCGGGACGGACCAGGGCCACCCAGGTGCGCTCGCCGGTGCGCTCGGCCAGGAGGACCTCGGCCCGACCGCCGGTGGCCTTGGTCAGGTGGAGCCGGGCCGGGATGACCCGGGTGTCGTTGACGACGAGGAGGTCGCCGGGGGCCAGCAGGTCGGCCAGGTCGGCCACGACCCGGTCGTCGGGGTCGCGGTCGGGCCCGCGGTCGACGAGGAGGCGGGCCGCGTCCCGCGGCTCCACCGGAGTCTGGGCGATGGCGGCCTCGGGCAGCTCGTAGGCGAACTCGTCGACCTGCACCGGCCGCTCAGCTGCCGTCGTAGGCGGCCAGGGCCTCGAGGGCGGTGTGGGTGAGCAGGCGCACCCCGGCGGCGATCGCTGCCTCGTCGACGTCGAAGCCACCGGCGTGCAGGTCGGCCCAGCGGGGGGCACCGACCGGGCGGACCCCCAGGCGGGCGTAGGCACCCGGCACCCGTTCGAGCAGCCAGGAGAAGTCCTCGTTGCCCACGCTCTGCTGGGTGGGCACGCCGGCATCCGGGCCCAGGGCGGCGGCGGTGGCCTGACGCAGGACGGCGACCGCCTGGGGGTCGTTGTCGACCGGTGGGGAGCCCCGCTGGTACTCGAGCTCCCAGGAGGCCCCGTAGGGCTCGACGGAGGCGGCCACCAGCTTCTCGACCAGCTCGGCCACGACCTCCCAGCTGGCCCGACCCCGCACCCGCACCGTCCCGGCCAGCTCGGCCTGGGTGGGGATGACGTTGGGGGCGTGGCCGGCGGCCACCTGGCCGAAGACCATGGTGACGGCGTCGCGGCTGTCGGTCAGGCGGTCGAGACCGGCGGGCAGATCGGTGATGAGCCGACCGATGACGTGGATCAGGTCGGCGGTGAGGTGGGGCCGGGCGGTGTGGCCACCGGGGCCCTCCAGGCGGATGACGAGCCGGTCGGCGGCCGAGGTGATCGGCCCGGAGCGCAGCCCCACCTGGCCGACCTCGAGGCCGGGGTCGCAGTGCACGGCATAGGCCACGTCGACGTCGTCGAGGACGTCGGTGCGGTGCAGGCGCTGGGCACCACCGGGCATCGACTCCTCGGCGGGCTGGAAGAGCAGGCGGACGGTGCCGGGACGCCGGGCGTCGTCGAGGAGGCGGGCCAGGGCCAGGCCGGCGCCGAGGAGGACGGTGGTGTGGACGTCGTGGCCGCAGGCATGGCACACGCCGGGCACCGTCGAGCGGTAGGGCACCTCCTTCTCGTCGTCGAGGGGCAGGGCGTCGAGGTCGGCCCGCAGGAGGATCGTGGGCCCGCCGCCGGGACCCAGGTCGGCGGCCAGGCCGGTCTCGGTGGCCAGGGCCGTGGTGGCGATGCCCGCCACCTCGAGTCGGTCGCGCACCGCGGCGGTGGTCTCGTGCTCCTGCCAGGACAGCTCGGGGTGGGCGTGCAGGCGCCGGCGGAAGGCGATGAGCTCGTCGCCGTGCTCGCCGAGAAAGGTGTCGAGCACGGCGTCGGCCGCCGCCGTCGGGTCGGTCATCGGGTCGTCACGGGTGAGCCAGGTCCTCCACGAGGTCACGCACCACGTCCTGCAGGGTGCCGCCGCCCGCCACCACCGCCCGCTGGCGCCGGTAGCTGGGTCCGAGGTCGAGGATGCCGCCCACACCGGCCAACTCCTCCGCGCAGCCCAGCTCGACGGCGGTGGGGGCCAGGTCGGCCAGCAGGTCGACCAGGATGTCGGGCAGCGGGCGGGTGGAACCGGCCTCGTCCACGATGAGGTCGGCGTCGGTCCCATAGCGGGCGGCCCGCCACTTGTTCTGACGCAGCACCCAGTCCGACGGCGGGTCCAGCGGCTCGCCCGCCTCGGCCCGGGCGTCGAGCCAGGTGACCAGGCACTGGCCCAGGGCGGCCAGGGTGGCCACCTCCCGCAGGGTCGGCAGGCCGTCGCACATCCGCAGCTCGATGGTCCCGAAGTCGGGATGGGGGCGGATGTCCCACCACACCTCGCGGATGGTCGTGATGGCCTCGGCCGACACCAGCGTGTGCATGAACCGCTCGAACTCGGACCAGTCGCTGATCTGTTCGGGCAGGCCGGCGGTGGGCAGCCCCTCGAACACCTTGCTGCGGCTGGAGGCCAGGCCGGTGTCGTGGCGGTCCCAGTACGGGCTGGAGGCCGACAGGGCCAGCAGGTGCGGGATGAAGTGGGACAGGCCCTTGGCGATGGTGACCGCCCGCTCGCCGTCGCGAACACCCACGTGGAAGTGCACACCGAAGATCTGGAGGCGTTCGGCGGTCCAGCCCATGGCCCGGATGAGTTCGTGGTAACGGGGATCGTCGGTGACGAGCTGGTCCCGCCAGGCGGCGAAGGGATGGGTGCCCGAGCAGATGAGGTCGATACCCCGCCGGTCGGTGGCGGTCCGGATCTCGGCCAGGGTGCCCTCGAGGTCGGCCCGGGCCTGGCCCACCGTGTCGCAGATCCCGGTGATCATCTCGATGGTGCACTCGAAGAGCTCGTGCTTGGCCTTGGGGTGCTCACCTCCGGGGTGGTCGGCCCCGAGCTCGTCGAGGATCTCGCTGGCCCGGCTGACCAGGTCGCCGGTCTCGCGGTCCACCAGCTCCAGCTCGACCTCGACGCCGAGGGTCGGGCGGAGCGACCCCTTGAAGTCGATGTGCACGTCCTCAGGCTACGCGCGGGCACCCGGGCCGGACGGCGGTGGTCACTCGAACAGGCTGGCGGCGCCGGGGGCGGCCGGCGGCGGCGTCAGCCCCACGTGGGCCCAGGCCGCCGGGGTGGCGACCCGGCCCCGAGGCGTGCGCATGAGCAGGCCCTGCTGGATGAGGAAGGGCTCGTAGACGTCCTCGACGGTCTCGGGCGGCTCGCTCACGGCGATGGCCAGGGTCTTCAGCCCCACCGGGCCCCCGCCGAAGCGCTGGCAGAGCGCCACCAGGACGGCCCGGTCGACCTTGTCGAGGCCCAGTTCGTCCACGCCGAAGGTGGCCAGGCCCTCGGCGGCGGCGGCCCGGTCGATGTGGCCGCCGGCCCGGACCTCGGCGAAGTCGCGCACCCGGCGCAGCAGGCGGTTGGCGATGCGGGGCGTGCCGCGGGCCCGGCCGGCGATCTCGGCCGAGCCGTCGGCGTCGATCTCGATGCCCAGGATCCCGGCGGTGCGCACCACGATCGACTCGAGGTCGGCGGGCTCGTAGAAGTCGAGGCGGGCCACCAGCCCGAAACGGTCCCGGAGGGGCCCGGTGATGAGGCCGGTGCGGGTGGTCGCCCCCACCAGGGTGAACGCGGGCAGGTCGAGGCGGATCGAGCGGGCGGCCGGGCCCTTGCCCAGCACGATGTCGAGCTGGAAGTCCTCCATCGCCGGGTACAGGACCTCCTCGATGGCCCGGGGCAGCCGGTGGATCTCGTCGATGAAGAGGACGTCGCCCCGCTCCAGCCGGGTGAGGATGGCGGCCAGGTCGCCGGCCCGCTCGAGGGCGGGGCCGGAGGTGATCTGGATCCCGACGCCCATCTCGTGGGCGACGATGGCGGCGAGGGTGGTCTTGCCCAGGCCCGGGGGCCCGGCCAGGAGCAGGTGGTCGGCGGGCTGGCCCCGCTGGCGGGCCGCCTCCAGCACGATCGAGAGGTGGTCCTTCACCTCGGCCTGGCCCACGAACTCCTCGAGGGTGCGGGGCCGCAGCCCCGGCTCGTCGTCGGTCAGCTCGTCGACGACGTCGACCACGGTCTCCTGCGGCAGCAGCAGCTCGTCGCGGATGGCCCCGGTCGGCTCGTCGGGCATGATGGGCTCAGGCTACGGCGAGGCGCCGCAGCGCTTCACGGAGCAGTTCGGCGGGATCGCCCTCGGCGGGCAGGTCGTCGACCACCCGGCGCACCTCGTCGGGCCCGTAGCCCAGGCCGGCCAGGGCCTCGGTGACGTCGCGGCGAGCCGACGCGGT
This sequence comes from uncultured Iamiaceae bacterium, assembly GCA_964438115.1. Lineage (GTDB taxonomy): Bacteria > Actinomycetota > Acidimicrobiia > Acidimicrobiales > DATDAH01 > DATDAH01. Next base: position 3,708 of record CAYTJS010000036.1, on the reverse strand, counting down.
CGGACCCTCGGTCGGCCCGACCGCGGGGGCGGTGAGGTCCAGGTCGGGGAGGTCGAGGCGAGAGGCCAGCTCGACGAGGAGCCGGGCCGCCGTCTTCTTGCCCACGCCGGGCACCAGGCAGAGGGCGTCGACGTCCTGGGCGGCGATGACCTCGCGGAGGCCGGCCGGGTCGTGGACCGACAGGATGGCCAGGGCCAGGGCGGGGCCGACGCCGTGGGCGCCGAGCAGGGCCTCGAAGCACACCCGCTCCTCGCGGGAGGCGAAGCCGTAGAGCGTCTGGGCGTCCTCACGGAGATGGTGGTGGACCCAGAGGAAGACGTCGTCGCCCACCTCGCCCACCGCCGGGGCGGCGGTGGGGGCCACCGTGACCCGGTAGCCGATGCCGGCCACCTCGACCAGGACCTCGCCGCCGAGGGAGCGGTCGAGCAGGGTGCCCCGCAGCGAGCCGATCACCGCGCCGCCACCTTGGCCCGCAGGGGGGCGTGCGCCAGGTGGCACAGCGCCAGTGCGGCGGCGTCGGCGGCATCGACCGGTCGGGGTGGGGCGGCCAGCCCCAGCAACGTCTGCACCATGTGCGCCATCTGCTCCTTGTCGGCGCCGCCGTGCCCGGCGACGGCCTCCTTCACCTGGTTGGGCGTGTACTGGACGACCTCGGCGCCGGCGGCGTGGGCCTCGGCCATCACCAGCCCGCTGGCCTGGCCCACGGCCATGGCCGTGCGCACGTTCACCTGGAAGAACACTCGCTCGATCGCCACCACCGCCGGGGCCAGCTCGTCGAGCAGGGCCCGGATCCCGACCTGGAGGTCGGCCAGGCGTTGGGGCAGCGGGGCGTCCTTGTCGGTGCGCAGGACGCCGAGGGCCACGGGACGGGCCGTACGCCCCTGGGGCTCGACGCATCCGTACCCACAGCGCGACAACCCCGGATCGATCCCGAGCACGAACACCCGTACGAGCCTACGCCCCCCGCCCCCCACCCCGGTGGATCCCCACCCATCCGAAATTGCGTCAATCGGTTGCGGTGGGCGCAACGGATCGACGCCAGAACGGGGTCGGGAGCGCGCAAGTCCGGCGCCGAAGTGCCGATGAGCACTCCGTGGAAGCTCCCGTCGTCACCGCTCGCGGCCTCAGTCGGCGGTTCGGCGAGGTCGACGCCCTGTCCGACCTCGACCTCACCGTCCCCCACGGCCGCGTCACGGTCCTGCTCGGCCCCAACGGGGCGGGCAAGACCACCGCCATCCGCATGATCACCGGCGCCCTCAACCCCGACCGGGGCGAGGTCACCGTGTTCGGCCTCGACCCCGCCGACGAGGGCGAGGAGGTGCGCCGGCGCTGTGGCGTGGTGTCGGCCAAGCCCGCCCTCTACGACCGGCTGAGCGGCTGGGACAACCTGGCCTACGCCGCCGAGCTCTACGGCCTGCGGGACTACGAGGAGCGCCTCCGCGAGGCCGCCGGGCGCTTCGGCATCCAGGGCGCCCTCGACAAGCAGGTGGGCGGCTACTCGACCGGCATGAAGACCCGCCTGGCCCTGGCCCGTTCGGTGATGCACGGCCCCGACCTGTTGCTCTTCGACGAGCCCACCTCCGGACTCGACCCCGAGTCCAGCCACGCCGTGCTGGAGCTGATCCGCACCATGGTCCAGGACGGCAGCACGGTGGTCATGTGCACCCACCTCCTCCTCGAGGCCGAGGGCCTGGCCGACCAGGTGGTCGTGCTCGAGGGTGGCACCGACCTCATCGCCGGCAGCCCCCAAGAGCTGACCGACCGCTACTGGCCCGGCATGGTGGTGCGCCTCGACGCCGAGGACCCCGCCGCCCTGGCCGCCGTGGCCCACGCCGAGGGCGTGCTCGCCTTCGAGGCCGACGCCACCGGCGCCGAGCTCCAGCTCGACGACCTGGCCCGGGTGCCCGACCTGGTCGCCTCCCTGGCCGCCGCCGGGGTGCGCCTCACCCGGGTCGAGCCCCGGGTGCCCACGCTGGAGGACCTCTACTTCGCCGTCCGTGAGGACCGGCCCGCCTTCGCCGAGGGCAACGCCCTGGGCCGCGACCCCGGCGCCCGCTTCCGCAAGCGCACCGTCCCGTCCGTCAACGACCTCGTGGGGGTGGAGTCGTGAACAAGCGCCGTGTCTGGACCGTGATGCGCACCGACCTGAAGCAGCTCATCCAGGCCAAGGACTTCTGGATCCCGATGCTGATCCTGGGTTCGATCTTCTTCCTGGTCGTGCCCACCATCCTCCTGCTGTCGATCACCGCCATCGGCGACGTCGACGCCGTCGCCCAGATCAGCCAGGCCCTCGAGGTCCTGCCGGACAAGGCCCAGGCCGCCGTACAGGGTGACACCGAGGCGGGGCGGGCGTCCTACGCGCTGGCCGTGTTCCTCTTCGCCCCGGTGGCGGTGGTCGTCCCCCTCACCATCTCGACCGCCGTGGGCGCCTCGACCATCGTGGGCGAGCGCGAGCGGGGCACCGGCGAGTTCCTGGCCCACTCCCCCGCCGCCGTCAAGGAGATCTACCTGGGCAAGCTGATCGCCAGCCTCCTGCCCGGCTACGCCACGACCCTGCTCGGCTTCGGCGTCTACTCCCTGGTGGTGAACCTGATCGTCGGCCCCGAGGTCGGCGGCTGGTTCTTCCCCACCCAGGAGTGGTGGGTGCTGATGCTGTGGGTCGTGCCGCCGTTCCTGGCCCTGACGCTGTCGATCGTCCTGCGCCTGTCGGCCCGGGTGAAGAGCACCGCCGCTGCCCAGCAGGCCTCGGGCCTGGTGACCCTGCCCCTGATCCTGGTCGCCTACAGCCAGTCGACCGGCGCCCTCTTCGGCGCCGCCTCGGCCAGCCTCTGGATCGGCGCCATCGCCTGGGTCATCGCCATCGCCGGCCTCGTCCGGGGCATGCAGGCCGTCACCCGGGCCCGCCTCCTCGGCGTCGCCGACGGCATCTGACCCGCCCCCGTTCCGAAATTGCGTGAGTTGGTCCCTCTCCGGCTGACCAGCTGACGCAATTTCGGGGTGGTGGGGGGTGGGGAGTCAGGCCTCGACGGACTCGAGGATCTCGTCGGGGATGTCGAAGTTGGCGTAGACGTCCTGGACGTCGTCGTGGTCGTCGAGGGCGTCCATCAGGCGCAGGACGGCCTTGGCCTTCTCGGCCGAGTCGAGGGGCACGGTGCTGGTGGGCAGCATGGTCACGTCACTGCTCTCGACGGTGATGCCCGCCTCCTCCAGCGCCGCCCGCAGGCCGGTCACGTCGGTGGGCGCCGCGCTCAGCTGCCAGGTGTCCCCCTCCCGGGTCAGGTCCTCCAGCCCGGCGTCGAGGCCGACCATCATCACCTCGTCCTCGTCCGCGCTCCCGGCCACCACGACGATGCCCTTGCGCTCGAACTGCCAGGCCACCGCTCCCGGCTCGGCCAGTGAGCCGCCGCCCCGGGTGAACAGCGAGCGGATCTCGGAGCCGGCCCGGTTGCGGTTGTCGGTCAGCACCTCGACGAGCATGGCCACGCCGTTGGGGGCGTAGCCCTCGTAGGTGATCGACTCGTAGGTGACGCCCTCGAGCTCGCCGGTCCCCCGCTTGATGGCCCGCTCGATGGTGTCCAGCGGCACCGAGTTGTCGCGGGCCTTCTGGAACATCGTCCGCAGGGTCGGGTTCGCCTCGGGGTCACCCCCGCCCTCGCGGGCGGCCACCTCGACCTGGCGGATCAGCTTGGCGAAGAGCTTGCCCCGCTT
>CAYTJS010000035.1:0-19011 GCA_964438115.1 uncultured Iamiaceae bacterium | reverse complement strand
CGAGGAGGCCATCGAGGGCCTGCTCGCGGCCGCCGGGGGTGAGGCGGGCGATGTCGAGGTGACCATGGCCCTCGACGCCCGCTACCAGGGCCAGAGCCACGAGCTGCGGGTGGCCGCCGTCGAGGACTTCCCGGCCGAGCACCGGCGCCACAACGGCTACGACCGGCCCGACCACCCCGTCGAGGTGGTCACCCTGCGGGCCACGGCCCGGCGGGCGGCGCCCCTCGACCCCACGACCCTGAAGGTGCGGGCCCGTCCCCCGATGGCCGGCCCGGCGGTGGTGGTCGAGGACGACACCACGATCTACGTGCCGGTCGGGTGGCGGGGCGAGCCCGGCCCCGCCGGGACCCTGGTGCTGACCCGGGAGGGGTCGTGACCGAGCCGACACTGGGCCCCGCGGCCCTGCAGGTGCTGATCTCCCGGCTGACCGGCATCGCCGAGGAGATGGGGGCGGTGCTGCGCCGGGCCGCCTTCAGCCCCAACATCAAGTAGCGGGCCGACTGCTCGGCGGCCGTCTTCGACGCCGACGGTGAGTTGCTGGCCCAGGCCGAGCACATCCCGGTCCACCTGGGCTCGATGCCCGCCGCCGTGCTGGCCGCCATCGACGCCGTGGGCGACCAGGTGGCCCCCGGCGACCAGATCGTGCTGAACGACCCCTTCGCGGGGGGCACGCACCTGAACGACGTGACGGTGGTGGCCCCCTGCCACGTCGACGGCGAGCTGGTGGGCTGGGTCGCCAACCGGGCCCACCACGCCGACCTCGGTGGGGCGGCGCCGGGGTCGATCCCGCCGGATGCGACCGAGATCCACCAGGAGGGCCTGCGCCTACCCCCGGTCCTGCTCACCCCCGAGGTGCGCGAGGTCATCGTGGCCAGCTCGCGGACGCCCGACGAGCGCCGGGGCGACCTCGACGCCCAGTGGGGGGCCAACGTCGTCGGCGTCGAGCGACTGGCCGCCGAGGCCGCCGCCCCGCGGGGCGAGGTGGCCGACTACGGCGAGCGCCGGATGCGGGCGGCGCTGGCGGCGCTCCCCGACGGCGCGTGGAGCTTCGCCGACCTGCTCGACTCGACCGGGCCCCGTCCCGACCAGCAGGAGGCGGCCCGCCTGTGCGTGCAGATCACCAAGGCGGGCGACGAGGTCACCGTCGACTTCACCGGCAGCGACGACCAGCGTCCGGGCAACGTGAACGCCGTCGAGGCCGTGACCGTGAGCGCCGTGGCCTACGCCCTGCGGTCGGTCGTCGCCCCCGACCTCGAGGGGGTGGGTGGCACCATGCGACCGGTGACGGTTGTCGCCCCCGCCGGGACGATCGTCGCCGCCCTGCCGCCGGTGGCGGTGGCGGCGGGCAACGTCGAGGTCAGTCAGCGCATCGCCGACGTGTGCCTCGGGGCCCTGGCCCAGGCCGTGCCCGACCGGGTGTCGGCCGCATCGCAGGGGACGATGAACAACCTGCTGGTCGGCGGCGACGGGTGGGTCTACTACGAGACGGTGGCCGGCGGGCAGGGGGCCCGGCCGACCAAGGCCGGGATGAACGGTGTGCACACCGGCATGACCAACACCCGCAACACGCCGGTCGAGGCCCTGGAGCGGGCCTTCCCCCTGCGGGTGCGGCGCCTGCGCCTGCGGGAGGGGAGTGGCGGCAAGGGTCTCCACGCCGGCGGTGAGGGCATCGAGCGCGACCTCGAGGTGCTGGAGGCGGCCACGGCGTCGCTCATCACCGAGCGCCGGGTGTTCCCACCGTGGGGCCTGGCCGACGGCGGCCCCGGGGCCCTGGGCGAGAACTGGCTCCTCCCCGGCGGCGACGAGCGCCGGGCCCGCCGCCTGGGCGACAAGGTCACCGTCGACCTGGAGCCCGGTGACGTCATCCGCCTCCGCACCCCCGGCGGCGGCGCCTGGGGTGACCCCGACCCGCCCGCCGAGTAGGGCCCAACCATCTGAGCAGGATGCAACAGGCATGCTAGCATTCTGCGACATGAAGACGCTGTACCTCAGGAACGTGCCCGACGAGGTGGGGGAGCGACTCGAACGGTTGGCCGCCCGCGAGGGCCTGTCGTTGTCGGCGTTCGCCACCCGCGAGCTCGCGGTCATCGCCCGCCGGGCCGACAATCCGGCGATCCTGGCCGACCTCCCCGATCTGGGGCTGCCGGCGGGATCGGTCGTCGACGCCGTCGAGGCGGGCCGCTCCGGTCGGTGATCGTCGTCGACGCGTCGGTCGTGGTGCTCGGGCTCCTGAACGCCGGTGACGCTCGGGTGACGCTCCGCGACGAAGCCCTGGTGTGCCCTCACCTGGCCGACGCCGAGGTGGTGCACGCGCTCCGAGGCCAGGTCCGGCGGGGTGACGTACCCCTGGCCGACGCCACCCGGGCGATCGACGCCTGGGGGCGCCTCGGCGTCCAGCGGGTCGGCGTCGTCGGCCTGCTCGGGCGGATCTGGGAACTGCGCGACAACCTCAGCGCCTACGACGCGACCTATGTGGCCGTGGCCGAGGCCCTGGACGTGCCGCTCGTCACCGCCGACGGGCGTCTCGCCGGCGCCCCGGGCCCACGGTGTCCGATCACGGTCGTCCGAGGGTGAGCCCGAACGACGCCGCGCCGCGGCCGGTGATCCCGAGGTGGCGCAAGCGGTTGCGTCGGAGGTACGTGCGCCACGTCCGTCCCCACCTCGACTCGCCGCTGGCCCAACAGCGGGCCCGGCTGCTCTTCTACGGCTGGTCCTACCTCCGCCTGCTGGCCCCCTCGGCCCTGCCGGTCGGGCGCCGCCTCCGACTGGCGGCGGGCTGTCTGCGCACCGACTGGGTGCTCGACCACGCCCACCGGCCGCCGGAGATCGTCGCCGTGCTGCGGGCCCTGGCCACCCGCCGGGCGCGGCCGGGCGAGGCGGTGGTCGAGGCCGGCTGCTGGCAGGGCGGTGCCACCGTGAAGCTCTCCCGGGCCTGCGCCGACCTGGGCTACGACCTCTGGGTCTACGACTCCTTCGCCGGGGTCGAGGCCCACCAGCCCGAGGCGGGGGAGTACGACTTCACCGGCGAGTACGCCGCCACCCCCGAGGTGCTGGCCGCCAACCTCGACCGCCTCGGTGCCGCCGAGGTGGTCACCGTCGTCCCCGGCTGGTTCGAGGACACCCTCGGCGCCGGCCGGGTGCCCCCGGCCGTGCGGGCGGTGCTCGTCGACTGCGACCTGGGCAAGGGCACCGACGAGGTCCTGGCCGCCGTGGGGCCCCACCTGGTGGACGACGCCCGGGTCTTCACCCAGGACTTCCACATCCCCGAGGTGCGCACCGTCATCGCCGAGCGGGGTCTCGACGCGCGCCCCGTCGCCTACCAGTTGGCCGAGGTGGTGGCCGGTTCGGCCGGGTGGCGGGACGGTCGGTAACGTCGCCCCCCATGGACATCAGCGGTTCTTCAGCACTCGTCACCGGCGGCGCCTCCGGCCTCGGTGGGGCCACCTCCCGACTCCTCGCCGCCAAGGGCGCCAAGGTCACCGTCGTCGACCTCCAGGACGACAAGGGTGAGGCCCTGGCCGCCGAGATCGGCGGCAACTACGCCCACGCCGACGTCACCGACACCGAGCAGGTGCAGGCGGCGGTGGCCCGGGCCAACGCCGACGGCGACCTGCGCATGATCGCCAACTGCGCCGGCATCGGCTGGGCCCAGCGCACCGTCGGCAAGGGCGGCGAGCCCCACGACATGGGGGCCTTCGAGAAGGTCGTCCAGGTCAACCTGATCGGCACCTTCAACGTGATCCGCCTGGCGGCGTCGGCCATGAGCCAGAACGAGCCCGGCGAGGACGGCGAGCGGGGGGCCATGGTCAACATCGCCTCCGTGGCCGCCTTCGACGGCCAGATCGGCCAGGCCAGCTACTCGGCATCGAAGGGCGGCATCGTGGGCATGACCCTGCCCATCGCCCGCGACCTGGCTGCCATCGGCATCCGGGTGTGCACCATCGCCCCGGGTATCATCGACACCCCGCTGTTCGCGTTCGCCACCGAGGAGACCAAGGCGGGCCTGGGCGCCAGCGTGCTGTTCCCCAAGCGCATGGGTCGCCCCGAGGAGGTGGCCGACCTCATCGCCGCCATCTTCGCCAACAGCTACCTGAACGGTGAGACGATCCGCCTCGACGGCGGGATCCGGATGCCGCCGAAGTAGCCGGCGTCAGGCGCCCTGCCGCCCCGCCCGCCTGCCCACCCAGGTGGGTTCGTGGGCGGCGGCGAGCAGGTCGTCGTCGCCCGACGAGTTGCCGTAGGCCCACAGGCGGGCCGGCGGCTCGTCGCCCAGCCAGGCCTGCAACCGCCGCACCTTCTCGGGCCCGCGGCAGTTGGCGCCGACCATGGCGCCGGTGAGGTGTCCGTCGGCCCCCACCTCCATCTCGACCGCGCACACGCCGTCGAGGCCGAGGTGCTCGACCACCGGGTCGAGGTAGGCCCGCAACGAGGCCGACACCAGCACCACCTCGTGGCCCTCGCCCTGGTGCCAGCGGATGCGCTCCACCATCTCGGGCCGGAAGCGGGTCGGGAGGTGCTCGCCGTAGACGGTGGCCTCGGCCCGGTACAGCTCCTCGCTCATGCCCCCCAGCACCCGGGCCAGGACGGCCCGCTTGTAGGCGTCCCGCCGCTCCAGCCGGGAGCGCAGGGCGGGCAGCGAGCGCACGAAGGCGGCGGTGAAGGCCCGGTGGCCGGCCACGGTGCGCAGGAAGGGGACGAGGGTGTCGCGCTCGGTGATCGTCCCGTCGAAGTCGAAGGCGGCGACCAGGCGGCCGCCCCCGGGATCAGCCACCCGTCACGAGCGCGTCGAGGCGCTCGAGGGTCTTCTCCATGTCCTTCGGGTGCTTCTCCGGGTAGCCCATCAGCTCGATGGCCTTGGGCACCGCCGCGGTGGACCAGTCGAAGGTCTCGGTGACCTTCGTCCCGCCCTCGACCGGCTTCAGCTCGTAGCGCCACCGGTGGCGGCCGAGGTGGCGCCAGGCGATGAGGCGGTCCTGTTCGTACTCCACCACCACGTTCTTGATGCGGTACGGGACGCCGATCTTCATGCTCATCCCGAAGGTGGAGCCGAGGGTGAGCGGCTCGGGCTCGCCCACGGCGCCCTTCACGGTGCCGCTGCCGTCGAAGTCGGGGTGGCGACTGGCGTCGGCGATCACGGCGAAGATCGCCTCCGGCGGGGCGGCGATCACCCGGCTGACGGACACCTGACGGTCACCCATGGTCGGCAACCTACTTGCCGAGGACGGCCCGCAGGCCGGTCTCGACGTCGGCGTGGGCGAACTCGAAGCCGCTGGCCGTGAGCGCCTCGGGCACGCAGCGCTGCGAGGCGTAGAGGAACGTCTCGGTGGCCTCGCCGCCGAGGAGGATCTTCGGACCGAAGCGGGGGACCGGCACCATCGTGGGGCGATTGAGGACCTCACCCAGGGTCTCGGTCAGCTCCTGGTTGGTCACCGGGCCGGGGGCGGTGAGGTTGACCGGCCCGTCGATGTCGGCCTCGAGCAGATGGCGGATGGCGGCGACCTCGTCGTCGAGGGTGATCCAGCTCCACCACTGCTTCCCCGAGCCGAGGCGGCCGCCGAGGCCCAGCTTGAAGAGGGGCAGGAACTTGTCGAGGGCCCCGCCCTCGGTGGTGAGCACGATCCCGGTGCGGATGATCGGCACCCGGATGCCCGCCTCGACGGCGGGGGCGGCGGCCGCCTCCCAGTCGACGCAGAGGTCGGCGAGGAAGTCGTCACCGGGGCCGGCGGTCTCGGGCAGGAGCTCGTCGGCCCGGTCGCCGTAGTAGCCGATGGCCGAGCCCGACACGAGCACGGCCGGCGGCGACGAGAGGCCTGCGAGGGCCTCGGCCAGCAGGCGGGTGCCGTCGACCCGGGCGTCGCGCAGCTCGCGCTTGCGGGCCTCGGTCCAGCGCTTGTCGGCGATGCCCGGTCCGGCGAGGTGGACGACGGCGTCGGCCCCGGCCAGCCCGTCGGCGTCGATGGTGCCGGCGGCGGGGTCCCAGCGCACCTCGTCGGCACCCCGCGGGGTGCCCCGCACCAGCCGGCGCACCCGGTGGCCGTCGCCCTCGAGGGACCGCACCAGCGCGGTGCCGATGAGCCCGTGGCTGCCCGTCACGATCACGTCCATGGGGCGGAGACTAGGGGCGTCGCCGGCATCTAGTGTCGGGGCATGGCCGAGGGAACGAACAATGGGGCCCGGGGTGTCGCCGGCCTCGTCGGGATGGGCCTGGCCGTCGTCGCCCTGGGGGCGTTCGTCCTCCAGAACACCGAGGACGCCCGGTTCAACTGGCTGATGATCGAGGTGACCATGCCGCTGTGGCTGGCCTTGGTGATCGCGGCCGTGCTGGGGGCGGTCATCGCCAACCTCGGCGGCTGGGTGTTGCGACGACGGCGGGGCTGAACGGTCTGACTCCGGACCTGGTCTTCGTCGGTCACGGCGCCGAGCGCTCGGGGCCGCCGATCTTCCTGGCCCACCTCGAGGGCTGGCTGGCCGCCCACACCGACCTGCGTCTCGCCACCGTCGTGGCCCGGGGCGGTCCGCTCGTCGACGAGTACCGCCGGGCCGGCCCGGTGCGGGTCCTCGACGGGGAACGGTCGCCGCTGCCCTTCGCCGAGCGGGTGGTGGCCCGGGCGTCGACCGGCCTGGCCGACGACCTCCGCCGCCGGCGGGACCGGGCCCGGTTGGGCGACTGGCGCGGTGCCCGGGCGGTGTACGTGAACACCGTGGCCGGGCCGACGCTACGGGTCCTGGCCCAGGTCGACCCGGCCGCCACCGTGGTCCTGCACGTGCACGAGCTGGAGGCCGCCCTGCGCTACGGGATCGACGACGAGGGCCGCCGCCTCGTCGCCGAGCGGCCCGACCACTACGTGGCCGCCTCGCAGGCGGTGGCCGACAACCTGGTGGCCAACCACGGGATCGACGGCGACCGCATCGTCGTGCACCACGAGTTCGTGGCCCCTGTCGACCCACCCGCCGACCGGGCGGCGGCCCGCCGCCGGCTGGGGCTGGCCGAGGACGCCTTCGTCGTGGCCGGGTCGGGGATGCTCGAGTGGCGCAAGGCCCCCGACCTCTTCGTGCGCCTGGCCGCCGACCTCCGGGTCCGCACCGACCGGCTCTTGTGCTTCGTCTGGGTCGGCGGCGCCACCTCGGGGCCGACCTGGGCACCCGTCGACCACGAGGCCCACCACCTCGGCGTCGCCGACGAGGTCAGACTGGTGGGAGCCCAGGACCGTCCGGGCGACTGGTTCGCCGTGGCTGATGCCTTTGCCCTCACGTCGCGGGAGGACGCTTACCCGCTGGCGGCGCTGGAGGCCGCGTCGGCCGGTGTCCCCGTGGTCACGTTCGACACGGGGGGCATGGTCGAGTTGGTCGGCGACGGCGAGGGGGGTGCGGTGGTGCCCTACCCCGACACCGGCGCCTTTGCCGACGTCCTGGCCGCCCTGGCCGCCGACGAGGAAGCGCGCCGTGCGCTGGGGGCAGCGGCGGCGAACCGGGTGCGGGCCCGGCACCTCACCGATGTCGCCGCCCCGGCGTTGTGGGCCGAGCTGGCGGCGTGGCTGAGCCGGTGAGGCTGCTCGTCGCCTCCCACGACGCCAGTCGCACCGGCGCCCCCCTGGGGCTGCTGACGTTCCTGCGGTGGGTGCGCCGCGAGACCGACGCCGAGGTCCAACTCGTCCTCTGGCGGGGCGGCCCGCTGGTCGCCGCCTTCGCCGAGGTGGCCGAGGTCACCGTGCTGCACCCGCCACCGGGGGAGCGGTCCCTGGGCGAGACCGTCGAGCTCGGTCTGGCCAAGCTGGGCCTCGGGCGGGTGGCCGCCCGGTGGCAGGCGCTCCGGGTACGTCGGCGCCTCTTGGTCGGGCCCCACGACGTCCTCTGGCTGAACGGGGCGGGAAGTGCCCTGGTGGTCCCGTACCTGCCGGTAGGGGCGCCGACGGTGGCGCACGTCCACGAGCTGGAGCGGGGGCTGACCTTCTCCCTGCGGGGACCGGGTCGGACCCGGTTCCTGGGCGCCGACCGGATCGTCGCTGTCGCCCAGCGGGTGGCCGACCACCTGGTCGAGGTGTGGGGGGTCGACCGCGACCGCATCGAGGTGATCCACGGGTGTGTTCCCGATCGCGTGCCTGACGGACGGTCCACGCCGACACCTCCGACTGGTCGTGAGCCCCTCGTCCTGTCCGTGGGCGTCGGTTCCTGGCGCAAGGGGATCGACCTGTTCATGGACCTGACCGCAAAGGTGCACGCGGCCGAGCCCACGACCAGGTTCGCCTGGGTCGGCCCCCTCGACGACGACGCCGCCGTCCGTGGCCAGGCAGAGCGCCTCGGTGTCGGCGAGGTCCTCGACCTGCCGGGGGAGGTGACCGATCCGACGCCGTGGTTCGCCGGCGCGGATGTGTTCGTGTCCACGGCCCGGGAGGACCCCTTCCCGCTGGTCGCCCTGGAGGCGGGGGCCGCCGGACTGGCGGTGGCGGCCTTCGACAGCGGTGGGATCAGCGAGTTGTTGGCCGACGGCCGCGGGGTGGTGGTCGGCCCCGAGGCGGTCGAGGACCTAGCCGGCGTCGTGGTGACCCTGCTCGGTGACCCCGACCGGCGCCACCGGCTGGGCGCCGCCCTCGAGGCCCGGGTCGCCTTCCGGCATGGTGCCGACCTGATTGCCTCGCGCCTGTGGGCCGAGGCCGTCGGGGCCGTGTCGGGAGAGCCGCCAGAGACGAAGGTCCAGCGGTCCCTGGACGACTGCTCGAGCCCAGGGTATCGTAGGAAGTGATCCTCCGCGAAGGAGGTCGCAGTCGCCGTCCCGGTCCCCCGGGGGACTCCCTCGGGGCGGCTTTTCGCAGCGTCTCGGTCGTCGACGGTCGAGCACGTCGTCGCCCTGCTCCAGGACCCACGTGGCGGACGTACGGCCGTCGAGAATCTACGGGAACGGGCCGTGAGCCACTACACCATCGATCACTTCGGTCTCGAGTTTTCGGCTGAGTTGGCGGCCTTGGCGTGACCCGCCCAGGAGGGTCGTTGTCGGTCGCCATGTGCGTCCGGGATGCAGGACGGTTCCTCGGCCCGCAGCTGGAGAGCATCGCAGCCCAGACGAGGTGTCCCGACGAGCTCGTCGTGGTCGACGACGGTTCGGTCGACGGTTCGGCTGCGGTTGTCCAGGCGTTCGCCGAGGACAGTCCGTTCCCCGTTCGGCTGGAAGTCGGTGACGTGTCGGTCGGGCCGATCCGAGCGTTCGAGCGGGCCATCGGCGCCACTTCTGGTGAGCTGGTGGCACTCAGCGACCAGGATGACCTCTGGTACCCGGACAAGTTGGCGACGTTGGAGATGGCGCTAGAGCAATGCCCGCAAGTCGACTTGGTCTACAGCGACGCGGACCTTGTCGACGCTGACGGCCGACCCGCTGCCGGTTCGCTGTGGAGCCGGCTGGAGGCCTCGCCTCGCCTGCGCCAGGCGGTGGAGGCCCAGCCCCCTGGCCCGCTACTCCGCATGTCGCTCGTGTCCGGCTGCGCACTCGCATTCCGCTCCACCTTGCGTCGTGGTGCGCTGCCGTTCCCGTCGTCGCTGGAGCAGCAACCGGGGGTCCTATTCCACGATCGATGGCTCGCTCTTGTAGCAGCGTGCGGCAGAGGGATTCGGGCCGTCGACGAGCGTCTCTTCGCCTTTCGCATCCACGACGGCCAGCTGACAGGTCTCCCCGAGCGCCCGTCCCGCAGCTATGCCTCCCTCGGCCTTTCTGTCGAAGAGTCCGTCCCTTATCAGGAGGCCCTTCTTCATCAGATCCAGGACTTGTCGCAGCGGTGTGAGGTGCTGCGCTCGTCGCCGTCGGTTCTCGAGCAGCTTGATGGGGCGCGATCGCTGGTAGCGATGCGATCTACGTTGCCTCGGGGCAGGCTGCAGCGAGCCAGTATCGTCGGTCGGGCCCTGTTGGCGGGCCGGTACCGCCGCTCCGGCCGGGGCATCCGCGCCGCTGGCGCTGACCTGCTCCGGCCCGGCGCCATGGGGTCGCGCTGATGACCCGACCCCCCGATCCAGGCGCCAGGGGCAGATCGTTGGTGTTGTTCGCTCCCCTCCTTGGGCGGTGGCCGGGTCACATCCCCGACGTGTTCGAGACGCTCGGACCGCTGCTCGAGGCAGACAAACACGAGGTTGTGGCGGTCTCGAGCCATCGGAGTCGCTTGCGCCGGACCGGCCAGATGATCGCGGTCGCCCGGCGGGAGCGACCCGATGTCGCGCTCGTCCACCTCTACAGCGGGCGAGCAGCACTCGTAGAGGACCTTGTCAGCTCAATCCAACGGCGTCGCGCCCGGCGTCTGATCGGGCTGTTGGCCGGTGGGGGATTCCCACACTTTGAGCGCCGTCACCCGCGTCTCACCAGGCGCCTTCTCGGGAGGTTCGATCACCTTGTTGCCCCGAGTTCGTACCTTACCGAGTGGGCCTCCACGGTCGTCGACGTTCCGATGTCGGTGATCCCCAACCCGCTCGATGCCGATCGGTATCCCTTCCAGCGACGAACCTCGGTCCGGCCTCACTTGCTGTGGATGCGCGCCTACCATCCTGTCTACGACCCGATCACGGCCGTCGCCGTGATCGATCGCCTACGGGTCAGGTTCCCGGATGCCCATCTGACGATGGCGGGACCCGACAAGGGAATGCAGTCCGAGGTCGAGGCCGAGGTCGCCAAGCGGCGGCTCGAGTGCCATGTCGACGTTCGCGGGTTCGTCACCGGTGAGGAGAAGGCCGATCTCCTAGCGACCCGTGACGTATTCCTCAACACCCCGACGGTCGATAACCGGCCGGTGTCGGTCATCGAGGCGGCCGCCTCCGGCATGTGCATCGTCTCGACCGATCCTGGGGGAGTGCCCCACCTGCTCGCCAATGGTGTCGATGCCCTCCTTACCCCGGTGGGCGACGTGGAAGCCCTGTCGGCTGCCGTGGACCGACTTATTGCCGACCCATCGCTCGCATCCAAGCTCTCGGGAAGGGGTCGTCGACTCGCCGAGGCCGGTGCCCCGATGCGGGTGCAGGCGCTGTGGTCCGACCTGCTGCGCTGAGTTACGGGCGGAGTCGTCGTCGGATGGCCCGGATGGCCCGCCGAGCGACGTCGATGTGGGTGGGCGAACGGGCTACAGCCGCTGCGTGCCTGTTGGCGTTGTCCACTGACTGGCGACCGAGACGGGCACACGTGTAGCTCACGGCCACCCGTGTGCGGTGGACCCCGCCGGTTGGGAGGTCCGCCAGCCAACGCCACGCCACGACCACCTGGGCGGCGGCGATTGGCCACAGGCCCGGGTGTCGGGCGACGAGCGCAGCGGCGACCGTCATCGGGAACCAGCACGTGACGAGCCGGTCGACGACATCGCCAGGCAGTTGCGTCGATTCGCCGAGCGCTCGCCGGCTGGTGACCTGAGCCAGCTCCCACAGGAGCCCAATGCCGAGCCCGACGGGGATGGCCACCGAGATTGTGGATGTGCGCCCGATCAGGACGACGAAGGCGAGGATCTCGACGATCCACATTCTGCTGACCCAGCTCTCGACCGCCTCGGGGTCACGCACGGTGGCCCACGTCGTGGTGCCAGCCGCCGTGTCGTTCTCGAGATCGGTCTGCTGGTGCTGGGCAATCGAGCGGATGCCGATCGCCGTCCCCCACACCAGCGCCGTCCCGACAACGGAGGTCGGCATGTCGTGACCGGCCTTGCTGAACGTGGCCACGGTCAGAGCAATAGGAACTACGTAGCCGTAGGCGGCGTCGGTCAGTAGGGCGAGTGCGCCACGCTCCTTCAGTCGAAACGGCCACAACGAGTACGCGAGAAGGAGGAGTAGCTCGAGGGCGAGCAGGGCGAACGTCGAGGGCGAAGTGTCGAGGGCGGCCCAAGGTGCGATCGCCATCACCAGGAGCACCCCGATCAGGAGTGCCTGTTCGCTCCGGTGCAAATCGACAACGGGTCGCACGATTCCGGCTTGGCGATCGGCGGACTCGTCGGCCAGGTCGTTCAGCACGTAGCCGACACCGGCCAACCCGACGAGGGCCACGGCGAAGAGCGCAAAGGAAGCAAGCGTTCGGCCAGTTGACCAGACGGGGTCAGCGAGTACGGCGAGAAGGGTGAGGTCGGCGAAGCCGAACAGCACGCCCGCCTTGCTGGCGGCCCATTCTTCGGCGCGGAGCGTCTTGGGCCGGAGTGGTGCGTTCACGATCGCCCCGGAGCGATCCGACCAAGCCGGTGGGTGACCACCTGGACCAGATGGGAGATCGGTGCCGAGACCGGAGAGGCTGGTCTAGGAGCGACATCGAGCCACGCTGACAGCTGCTCCAGCTGCGAAGCGAGGTCGAGGCGGTCATCGTCAACCTTGACGATCGGCATGTCCTGATGTCTGGCCTCGTTGACGAGTGTGTGATGAAACGCCTGGGGCTGTCCGGTGACGAGCAGCAAATTCCCGCGGTCGAGCGCATCAATCGGCGTCGGGCTGCTATCCACCGTGATGACGTGCTCCAGCCCGCAGTTTCGGCGCTCATGCTCGAACGGCCAGAGATCATCGGCGTCGGCCAGCGGAGCGAGCCAGGTCGCGTGGAAGTGTCGGCCCGCAGCTGCCTGCTGCAGTAACCAGATCAGGAGGAAGAAAGGATCTGGGTCGCTCCACCAGTCCTGGGTACCAGCAGCTACCACCTCGAGTGTCTGAGCTGGTGGCCGAGGCCTCGTGCCTGCCTCGGAACGCAGCGCAGCCGGCACCGGAACGACGGCCAAGGGGTCGAGGACAACGTCGTCATCGGGTATTCCGAGCTCGCGCAGAGCGGTGCGCTGTTCCGGGGTTCCGACGATGAAGGTTACGTGGAGCGAGCAGGTAATGGTGACCGCGCGATGGTCAACGGCCTCGTCGGGCCGCACAACGCAGAGCACGGCCGGCCGAGGCCCCGGAACGAAGGCGGCCAGACGCGCCGCTGGGATGCCGACGGCGAGAACCCCGTCGATCGGACGCCGCGTGCGGAGCCACCGGCGGAGCAAGCGGTTCTTGTTCCACGCGCCCAGTCTGGCCATCGGGGTCGTCTCCACGCAGCGACTAAGGCGGCGTTCATTGAGGTCGTCGACGAGCAGGACGTCGCCCACTGCACGTAGGTGTGGGTCCATGCGGCCCCGTCGCCAGACAACAACCGGTGGTGTGTCACCCAGGACCTCGCGGGCGGTGTGGACGACGGTGAGCGACAATCCGTCCCATGAGCCGTTGTCGAGTGAGACCACCAGGCGAACAGACTGGTTCATGAGCGGATGAGAGCGTTGATCTCGTGCCAGACCTGCGGGCCAACCACGTCGATCGTGAAGTGCTCCGCGACGACGCGTGCGCCGCGGTCTCCGCAGGCCCGGCGGAGTTCGACGTGGTCGACGAGCCGCTGTATCTCGGCGACGAATCTCGTGATGTCCGGGTAGGAGACGGTGGCGCCACAGCGCGCCGCCTGAACCAGGTCCCCTGCGCCGCCGTTGTCGAAGCACACGATCGGGATCCCGAGTGACGCCGCCTCCAGGCAGACGAGTGGAAGGGCGTCTTCGCGTGCGGTCAGGACGAACACGTCCATCGCGGCGAACCAGGAGAGGGGCTGGTCGGTGGATTCGACGAGATGAACCCGATCCGGGTGAGCCGTCCGGGCGCGATGGTGTCGAAACGAATCCGACATGGGGCTCGTCGATCCTCCACCCACCCAAAGTCCGTGCACCGGTGGACCGGTGGCGGCGCGTTGGAGGCTGTCGATCGTCCGGAGGAACAGATCGGGCGCCTTCCGCCAGTCGAGCGTGCCGCTGGAGCCGATGACCACCTCCGAGTCGGGTATCGCGAGCGATCGGCGCGCCCGGGCTCGAGCGTCGGGTGGCAAGGGCTCGCCCCAGACGAAGCCGGGCAGGAGTCCGACGGCGGCACGGTCGAAGCCGTGTCGTTGGACCAGCTCGTCGATGACAGCACGGGACACGGCCAGGACCCGCGACGACGACCGGATGACATCCAGGTCGCCCGGTCCAGCCCAGTGCTCCAGACCGGCCGACAGCTCGTGAACGTGCCCGATCACGGGAACACGGCTGCGGGGGAGCTGCCGGAAGGCGCGGGCTGCGGCGACGGCATTGAGATACACGAGGTCGATCGGTGGGGAGCGCCGTCGAGGCGTACCGGGGACCGGTTCGGCCAGGACGCTGAGATCGGCGACCGCGGCCATGTCCTCGACCAATGGTCCGCCTGATCCGAGGACCACCTCGAGTTCGACATCTCGGTTCGCCCGGAGCCAGCGGAGGAGATGCAACAGGTACCTCGACGGTCCGGTCCGCTCGGCATCGGGGCCACAGAACCGCAGACGTGCCGGCTGACTGTTCCGGCGAGACAGCCGTCGGGTCATCAGACCGTGGCGAGGCGCCAGGAGACAGAGGCAACGATCCGGTCGTAGCCGGCCGGGTACCCGATCGAGACGGCGCCGTCGGCCGCGACTCGCACCAGTGCCGAACGGAGGTCGAACTCCTCGTCGCCTCGTGCCGCGCCCACGGTACTGACGGCGTCGTCCGGCCGCAGCTCCACCGGCAGTCGGAATGCAACCGAACCGGGCTGGCCCCCGATGGCGTCGAGCTCGAGGTGGCCTCGCCCGGCGTGGCGGTAGAAGCGGGACACGGCTGTAGCCGCTGAGGTCCAACCGTGCTCCCACGGGGTGTCATCCGTGCCGACCTGACGCCAAGCGTCGGCAGTGGCCGCGTTCGGTAGTAGCGCCTCCATCTGCGCCAAGGTGACGACATCGTCGGGCTCACGGGCAGGAGCTGAACGAACTCGACCGTCGCCGCGAACGGCCATGACCGGCTCGGCTTCGTCCTTGATCCGGCACTCGAAGAAGCTGGCTCGGTCAGGCCTGGTAGCGTCGAGCCTGAGATGCGGTGCGCCGGCCTCGGCGTCGGGGTGCGGTTCATGGACGTGGACCCCGCCCTCCAACCAGTCCTGCACGACCACACCGACGCCGATCCGTGTCCTCCAGTCACCGCGTTCCGCCCAGGGGGAGGCCTCGCCACCTGCTTGGAAGGCCACTTGGTACCCGATGCCGCCACCCTCCGGGTAGGGCCCCGAATCGCCACACACGACGAACCCGACATCCACCGGATGGGTCGACGCGTACCGGAACCCGGTCCCGGGCTCGTTCCAGAAGTCGCCGCCGTCGCCGATGCCAGGTCGCGTCACCGCGGCGTAGCCGTAGTTGGCCGACCGTGAGCCGGAACCGTCGAAGTAGTTCTGGACCACGGCGGTGTAGGCCATCAGGCCGCCGGGCTGGACTCCCGGATAGCCGCGGAGCGTGTAGGAGCTTCCCCAAAGGGTGGCGTACACGGGACGGTCGTCGCCGTCCACCCCGAGCTGCAGGGATCCGATGCAGCCTCCGATCTCGTTGGCAGGATCATCGCTGCCGCGGACGGCGGCACCGATCACGCTGGCATTGGCGTAGCCGCCGGCAGCGCCTCCCCTCTCGTTCCGGCCGTAGACGAGCGTGCTCACGGTTCCCGAGGACCCGACGTCATTGACCCCGAGTCGTCTCCGGTAGTCGGTCATGAACGCTGCTCGAGCGAGCAGCGGCCCGCCGGTCGACCGATCGGTGACCTCGTGGCCGAGTTGGATACCGGCGCCGAAGACTCTGTCGACCAGCTCCTGCAGCGTCATGAACTCATCGGGCAGCCTGTCATCCAACAGCGGAAGGACCTGCGCTGGGAATCGGACGATGACCATGTCCGCCGTCGTCTCCTCGGGGCTGGTCCGTCGCGTGCTGCGCCGTAGCTGATGCTGGAAACGGGCGGGGGACATCGGCGCAGTGTCGCCGCCGGGCTTCGCGGCCGTCAACCGTCGGGCTGCGCCTCCGAACGCTGTTGTGCGGCCCGTTCCCGAGGGGGCGTGTGGCCAGAAGTGCCGGCAGGGAGGAGTGCCTCGATGGTCTCGGTGATCGGCAGTCGCAGATGGCGTCGGCCCTGCTCGCCGTGGACCGTGAGTCGTGTCAACCGTCGCAGGGTTTCCTCTCCGCTGGGGAGGACCACGGCGAAGCCGATCCCGTACTCGGCGGCATACAGCGGGTAGTGGGGGATCTCGATGGTCACTCGGTGAACGCCCACACGATCCAGGGGGACCGCCAAGGGTTGGTCGACCACGCGCTCCATGGACTCGTTGCCGATGTCCAAGCCGCCGTAGAGCGCCGTACCGATCCCGATGCGCAGGACCAGGGCGGCATCGACGACTGGCTGGTCGATGGAGACCTCGGCGCTGACGGTCACCCGATCCCCGACCTCGATAGTCGCGGGCTCGACGCGAACCTCACCGATCCGGACACCCACACGGTCGTCCGAGTGCCGGAGGTCATCCTGCTCGGCGACGTACTCGGCGACCACAGCATCGGGGCGACCCACGGCGACTATCTCACCATCGACCAGCCGCACGACGCGGTTGCAGACATCCACGACGGAAGGGAGGTTGTGGGTGACGATGACGAGCGTCCGGCCTTCCGCCGTCAGGACCCGCAGCCGGTCGAGGCTCTGGCGCTGGAAGGCGTAATCCCCGACAGCGAGCACCTCATCGACGAGGATGACCGGAGCGTCCGAGTGTGCTGCCAGGCTGAATCCCAATCGAGCGAGCATGCCGGTCGAGTACTGCCGTACCGGCTGGTGCAAGGCGTCACCGATGCCGGAGAAGGCGACGATGTCGTCCCAGCGTCGCCGGACGATCTCCGGCCCCATGCCGAGCACCTGAGCGCTGTAGGAGAGGTTCTCGGCCCCGGTCAGGTGGGGGTGGAACCCGAGACCGAGCTCGATCATGGATGCCACCGCCCCCCTGACGTGCACTTCCCCCAGCGAGGGGGCAGTGACGCCGGCGATGAGGCGGAGGAGCGTGGTCTTCCCCGCTCCGTTGTTGCCGATGATCCCGATGGCGTCACCAGCAGCGATCTCGAGATTGATGTCGCGGAGGGCGACGATGTCGCCCGCTCGCGGCTCGGGGGTCGGTCGGCCGGGCCAGGCGGCGCGCAGTCGACGACGTCTCCTCCGGTCGTACCACTTGCTCACCCCCAGGAGTTGAATCTGCGCCAGGGCGCGGCCAGAGCTGTTCACAGGGCGTCCACGAGCCGGTTGCCGACCCGACGTAGATACCAGGCGCCGGCGCAGAGCACCACGGCCCCAGCTGCCAGTTGGACGCCCAGCAGCCTCCAGTCAGGCCAGACGCCTTCGAGCACGGTGTCACGGAGGCCGGTGATGGTCACGGCGACCGGATTGACCGACGCAATCCACTTGTACTCGTCGGGGATCGAGGAGGCCGAGTACATCACCGGGGTGGCGAAGAACCCGGCGCGCAGGATCAGCGGTACGGCTGCCGTGAGGTCCCGGATGTAGACCGTGAGCGGTGCAACGAGAAGGGCGAGCCCGACGGTCCACACCATCAGGACCGCCAGCACAAGTGGGATGGCCGCCACCGTCAGGCCCGGTGTGATGCCTTGAAGTCGGGCCACGATCCCCAGCAAGACGAGACCGATGGCGAGGTCAGCGGTACTGGCCGCCACCGAGCTGAGTGGTACGACGGCGCGGGGAAACCACACCTTGGACACCGTCCCCGCTTGATCGAGAAACGACCAGCACGCTCCCTGGATCGACTGGCTGAAGAACTGCCAGCACGTCACCCCGACCCAGGCCATGGAGAGGTAGGGCAGACCCTCTCCGGTGATGCCGAGGATACGGGTGAAGACGAATCCGTAAAGGACCAGGATGAACACCGGCTGCACCACGGTCCACATCCCCTGTCCGAGGCTCTCTCGGTACCGTGATCGAATCTCTCGGGACGCCGAGGCCATCACGAGAGCCGTCGTCCCCACGGCAGGCCGCGGGCGACTCGAACCCGTCGGACGGTGGATCGAAGACTCGGCATGCTCCACGGAGCCATGCTCGTTCATGGTCGGCTGGGTCGGCACGCTGCGATGCTAGGTCCAGGCGTTCTCACCAACTCCGGAGGGCCCGGAGGAGATCCAACGGCGGCTCAGGCAGTGCGTCGGCATCCGCTAGGGGCGGGGATGGGGCACGGAGGAAGTCGGCGATCGCATCCGCAAGCTGATCGACATCGAGATAGGGGACCACCCGCACCCCTTGGTCCTGAGGGATGCGGTCGACGTTGTCGGTGGCGACCACATCGACACCGCATCGGCGTGCCGCGACGACGAGGTGGGACAACGAGGGACGACGCCCAGAGACCACGACGACGTCGAGTTCGGGAACGAGGTCGAGGAAGTCGGGATGGTTGGCCACGACGACATCGTCGATTCCGGCGATGTGAAGGTCGTGGCGGAGCGTCCACAGCTCGGTCTCGGACGCGTTCGTCAGCCAACAGAACCGGACGGCGAGGTCGGGGTGGCGTCGGCGGAATGCCCAGATCCACAAGACAAGCTGCTCGGGCGCCTCCCACCACGTCGAGGGGCCGATGGCACCGACCACGAGGTCGTCGTCGGTCGCATCGATCGGGTCGCGCCGCTTGCCGCGTGGGGCCGGACGGCCTTCGAAGAGCTGTGGTGTGGCCACCACCCTGTCGGTGGCTGCGTGGGGTTCGTGGCTGATGACCTTGCCCCGGCCGGCCGTGGGTCGGTTCAGGTCGGCGACGGAGTCTGGGTCTTCGCTCAGGACGGTGAGGCGTCGTGGGGCGAAGGGAAGGGTGGACACTAGGCGTGCCGCCGTGCCGATGGCGATCGACAACTCTGCCGAGCGGCGGCGATAGACCCACCACCGCAGCTTGATGCCCTTGGCCATTTGCGCTGCTCGAGATTGGCCGAGCAGCGTCAGCGTGCGGCTCACCCGCCATTGGTTGAGATCGTCGAGGAGCAGCACGTCGCCGACGGCGGAGAAGGCGCCAAGTAGCGGTCCATCGTGAGCGGTCACGACCTCGAGGTCTATCGTCGGGTCTCGGGTGAGCCATCGGACCAACCGCAGAGCGCTGAGATGGTCGTCATCGATCAACGGCTGCTCCATCCAGACCACGACCCGATGCCGACTCACGTCAGCCCCTCCAGGACCTCGAGGATTCGGC
>CAYTJS010000034.1:0-19434 GCA_964438115.1 uncultured Iamiaceae bacterium | reverse complement strand
ACCGGCCTGGGAGAGGACGGGGCGCGCGGCCTGGGCCGCATCCGCCGGGCCGGCGGCCGCGCCATCGCCCAGGACGCGCTGTGCTGCGTCTATCCCAAGCTCACGGCACACGCCATCGAGCGGGGCGTGGCCGCCCTGGCCCGTCAGCGGGCCATCGCCGAGGCCCACGGCGCGCCGGTGCGGGCCGTGGCCACCTCGGCGGTGCGCGAGGCCGAGAACCGCCACGTCTTCCTGCGGCGGGCCGCGGTCGAGGCCGGGGTCACCGTCGAGGTCATCTCCGGCTTCGAGGAGGCCCGCCTCATCCACCTCGGCGTGCTCCAGGCGGTGCCGGCCTACGACCGCCGCATGGTCGTCATCGACATCGGCGGCGGCTCGACCGAGATCGTGCTGGGCGAGGGCCACCAGCCCCTGGTCGCCCGCAGCCTGAAGCTGGGCGCCATCCGCCTCACCGACCGGTTCCTGCCTGGCGACGAGGTCCGACCCAAGGCCGTCGAGCGCTGCCGCCGCCACGTCCGTGGGGTGATCGCCCCGATGGCGCGGGAGATCGACCGCTTCGACCTCGCCGTGGCCAGCTCGGGGACGGCCGAGTCCGTGGTGGCCATGGCCCTGGCCGCCCGGGGGGTCGACGCCGGGCCCACGCTCAACCAGGAGGTCGTGACCTTCGACGAGGTCGGGGCCGTGGTCGACCTCCTCCTCGACGCCCCGACGGTCCGCGACCGGCGGCGCATCCCCGGCCTCGACCCCCGACGGGCCGACATCATCCTCGCCGGGGCCATCGTGCTGCAGGAGGTGCTGGCCGCCCTGGGCGCCACCGAGGTCACCTTCTCGGCCGCCGCCCTCCGGGAGGGGGTGCTGGCCGACACCTACCAGCGGGCCCACGGCGGGTCCCTCCACCACCTCCGCGACATCCGTCGCCGAGGGGTGCTCCACCTGGCCGAGCTCACCGACGAGGACCCCGAGCACTCCGAACGCTCGGCCCACCTGGCCCTCACCCTCTTCGACGAGCTGGCGGCCTGGCACGGCCTCGACGACGTCCACCGGGAGTACCTCGAGGCGGCGGCCCTGCTCTGCAACGTGGGCCTGTTCATCTCCCACAGCGGCCACCACAAGCACAGCTACTACGTGATCCGGAACTCCGAGCACCTGACCGGCTTCACCGACGGCGAGATCGAGCTCATCGCCCAGGTGGCCCGCTACCACCGCAAGAGCGCGCCCAAGCCCAAGCACGAGGCCTTCGCCGCCCTCGGCCCCGACGACCAGCACGTGGTGCGGGTCCTGGCCGGGATCCTCCGCGTGGCCATCGGCCTCGACCGGGCCCATCGGGGCAGCGTGGCCACCGTCACCGCCCGGGAGGACGGCGACGCCCTCGTGCTCGACCTGACGGCGACGGCCGGGGCCGACACCGACGTCGAGCGGTGGTCGGCCGACGAGCGCAAGGGCCTGCTCGAGGAGGTCCTGGGCCGCCCGCTGACGATCAGGTCGACGGGCTGACCGTCCCGTCGCCGATGTCCCCGGCAGCGGCGGCGGCTCGGGTGACCACCCGGTCGACGGCGACGAGGAGGACGGGCACGAAGCGGTCGGCCTCGGCCACGCACCCGGCGTGGTCGATGGCCACCCGGTGGACCTCGGCCTCGGGGATGGCAGCGGCCAGCTTGGCCTGGCGGGCGGGTGGCACCACCCGGTCGTGCTCGGTGAGGAGGACCGCCGTGGGCACGTCCACGCCCCCGATCCACTCGTGGGAGCTGAAGCGGCCGATGGCGTGGCCGGCCTCGAGCACCAGGCGGGGGTCGGCGGCCCGGAACTCGGCCCGGGCCCACTCGTCGAGGTCGGTGTGCCGGGGGCGTCGGTCCATCCAGCGGGCGGCCAGCCCGGCCCGCACCGACGGCGGCACGGCACGGGAGGCGGTGGCCAGGGCGCCGAGGGCCGAGAACCAGCCCGCCGCCATGCGGTTGCCGGCGAAGTTGCGGGCGGTGGCCCCGAGGACCAGGCCGGCGACCCGGTCGGGGTGGCGGTGCCAGAGGAGTTGGGCGATCAGGCCGCCCATCGAGTAGCCGACGGGGACGAGCTGGTCGATCCCCAGCACGTCGGCCAGGGCGACCACGTCGTCGGCGCAGTCGGCCAGGCGGAACCGGTCGGGCGGGCGGATGCCGCGGCCGTGGCCCCGGTGGTCGAGGGCCAGCACGGGGTGGTGGGCGGCCACGGCCTCGTAGGCCGGGAACCAGTTGAGGTCGGCGGTGACGGTCCAGCCGTGGAGCAGGACCACGGTCGGGCCGTGGTGGTCGCCGGGGCCGGGAAGGCGACGGTGGAAGGTGGTGCCCCGACCGGCGAGCTCGATCGGCCCGCCCGGGGGCAGCGGCGGGGTCCCGGCCGGCTCGCTCAGGAGCCCACCCGCAGGATCTCGACCTCGATGGTGCCGCCCGGGGTCTCGGCGGTGACCACGTCGCCGGTCTGGCCCCCGATGAGGGCCTGGCCGATGGGCGAGCCCGGCGACATGACGTCGAGGCCCTCGCGGCGCTCCTCGATGGAGCCGAGGAGGTAGGTCTCCTCGTCGTCGTCGCCGACGTAGCGGATGGTGACGACCGAGCCGGCGGCCACGATGCCGTCGTCGGCGCCGGGCTCGACGATCTCGGCCCGCTCCAGCATGGCCTCGAGGTCGCGGATGCGGGCCTCGGTCTTGCCCTGCTCCTCCTTGGCGGCGTGGTAGTCGCCGTTCTCCTTCAGGTCCCCCAGCTCACGGGCGGCCTCGATGCGCTTGGCGATGTCGATGCGCCACTCGGTGGTGAGGTGCTCGTGCTCGGCCTTGAGCCGGTCGTAGGTCTCCTGGGTGAGGTGGATCTCAGCCATCCGGGGAGGCTAACGGGCCGTCAGGTCCCGGTGACCTCGAGGTCGAGGCGAATGGGCAGCGGGGCCGGGCTGCGGTCGGGCAGGGAGATGGTCCCCTCGAGGGAGATCCGGCCGCTCGTGGGTCCGAGGGTGTCGAAGCGGCCGACGAGCTGGCCCAGGCCCGACAGCTCGATGTCGTTGCCCGAGTCGTCGGGGGTGGTCATCGACACCGCCAGGTCGAGCTGGAAGGTCTCGGCGTCACGCCGGATGAGCGCGGCCCGGGTGGACAGGACCACCTGGTTGCCGAAGAACGGGATCGGGCCGCTGATCAGCCACTCGCCGCCCGGGCCCACCGGCTGGGCGGGGAAGGGGAGCAGCAGGGTGGTGAGGCGGGGATCGAGGGCCGACGCGAAGCTGCGGACGGCGGGCGGGAGGGAGGGGTCGGTGACCTCGGTCTCGACCGTGGCCTCCTCGACCGTCCGGTCGGGACCGACGAGGAGTTGGCCCGAGATCGTGAGGGCGTCGTCCACTTCGGCGGCGGCGCCGTCGGTGCTGTTGAGGGTCAGGTCGAGGCCGGTGAGGGCGTAGCCGGTCGAGATGGTGCCGTCGGGGGCCACCGCCCGCTGGTCGAGGCGGTTGTCGGTGGCGACGCTCACGTCGGCCACCGTGTCGACGGCCAGGGTGAAGGCCAGGTCGCCGTTCCAGACGGTGCCGGCGGCCACGTCGTGCACGAGCCGCTGGCGGGGTGCCTCGCCGGGGAGGAGCAGCTCCACCTCGAGCGGGGTCAGCTCCGGGACGGCGGTGGTGGGGCCCTGCGCCACCGTGGTGGGGGGTGCGGTGCCGAGCGGCAGCGGGTCGTCGGTGCCGTCGTCGTCGCCGCAGGCGGCGGCGAGCAGGGCCAGGGCCACCACGGCGGCGAGGAGTGGGCGGCGGACGGGCACGGGCGGTCACGGTAGCTCGGTGGGCCCCCGAGGTTGACGATCGGCGCCGCGCCCCCGAGACTGTGCGGCGTGATGCGCGTGACCCCGCCCGTCATCATCATTCCGTAGCGCGCGCCGTCCTCGGCCCGCGCTCCTCGACCGTCCACCTCGGTGGGCGGTTTCTTCGTTCCGGGGGCGGAACCGCCGATCGGAACACCGGACCAGCAGCCCGCCCCCACCACCAGCGACAGGAGACAGCCCAGTGACGCACCGCATCGGCGTGATCGGCGGCGACGGCATCGGCCCCGAGGTCGTGGCCGAGGGCCTGAAGGTCGTGCGCGCCACCGGCGTGGACGTCGAGGTCGTCGACTACGACCTGGGCGGCGACCGCTACCTGCGCGACGGCGCCATCCTCCCCGACGAGGTGCTCGAGGAGTGGCGGGGCCTCGACGCCCTCTACCTGGGCGCGGTGGGCACCCCGGCGGTGCCGCCGGGCATCATCGAGCGGGGCCTGCTGCTGAAGATGCGCTTCGCCCTCGACCTCTACGTCAACCTGCGGCCGTTCTTGCGTTCCCCGGCCACGCAGGCCGCCCCCCCGGGGTCCGCCGTCACGTCCGGCGCCGGCTCCGACTCCGCTGGCCCCCCTTCCGCTGACTCGTCGGCACCGGGGGTGGATCTCGGGATCGGGGGGCCGGCGGTGGACTTCCTCGTGGTGCGGGAGAACACCGAGGGCACCTACGCCGGTGAGGGCGGGTTCCTGCGCAAGGACACTCCGCACGAGATCGCCACCCAGGGCTCGGTCAACACCCGCATGGGCGTCGAGCGCTGCGTGCGCTTCGCCTTCAACCTGGCCCGGGGCCGGGAGCGCAAGCACCTCACCCTGGTGCACAAGACCAACGTCCTGACCTTCTCGGGTGATCTCTGGCAGCGCACCTTCGACGAGGTGGCCACCGAGTACGACGACGTGACCACCGCCTACAACCACGTCGACGCCGCCTGCATCTACTTCGTCGAGGATCCGGGGCGTTACGACGTCGTCGTCACCGACAACCTCTTCGGCGACATCCTCACCGACCTCGGTGGGGCCATCGCCGGCGGGGTGGGGCGGGCCGCCTCGGCCAACCTCAACCCGGACCGGACCGGGCCGTCCATGTTCGAGCCGGTCCACGGCTCGGCCCCCGACATCGCGGGCACCGGGACGGCCGATCCCACCGCCGCCATCCTGTCGGCGGCCATGATGCTCGAGTTCCTGGGTGAAGCCGATGCCGCCGCCCGGATCCACAAGGCGTGCGCCGAACCGGCGCCGGAGGGGAGCACCGCCGCCATCGGCGATGCGATCGCAGAAAGGGTCTGAGATGCCCATCGACACCGTCGACAAGATCTGGATGGACGGCGAACTGGTCGCCTGGGAGGACGCCAACGTCCACATCCTCACGCACTCGTTGCACTACGGCCTGGGGGTCTTCGAGGGAATCCGCGCCTACGAGACGAGCCGCGGGCCGGCCGTGTTCCGCCTGCGTGAGCACATCGACCGGCTGTTCAACTCGGCCGCCATCTTCCTGCTCGACATCCCGTTCACCCCCGACCAGCTGGTCGACGCCACCCTCGAGACCGTCCGGGTGAACGAGGTCCCGTCCTGCTACATCCGGCCGTTGGTGTACCTCGGCTACGGCGAGATGGGCCTCAACCCGCTGCCCTGCCCGGTGCGGGTATCCATCGCCGTGTGGCCGTGGGGCACCTACCTCGGTGACGAGGGGGTGAAGCACGGGGTCAAGCTGAAGATCTCGTCGTGGAAGCGCCACGACCCCAACTCGCTGCCCCCGGCGGCCAAGGGCACCGGCATGTACATCAACTCGTCGATGGCCAAGGTCGAGGCCATCAAGGCGGGCTACGACGAGGCCATCCTGCTGGCGCCGCACGGGCACGTGAGCGAGTGCACCGGCGAGAACCTCTTCATCGTGAAGGACGGGGCCATCCTCACCCCGCCGGTGTCGGCCGGCGCCCTCGAGGGCATCACCCAGGACTCGGTGCGCACCATCGCCGCCGACCTGGGCATCGACTACCGGGTCGAGCACCTCCTGCGCTCGGACCTCTACACCGCGGATGAGGCCTTCCTCACCGGCACCGCCGCCGAGGTCGTGCCCGTGCGCTCGGTCGACGACCGGGAGCTGGGCGAGCCCGGCGCCGTGACCCGCAAGATCCAGGAGACCTACTTCGCCGCCGTGCGGGGCGAGGTCGACCGCTACCAACACTGGCTGACCCATGTCAACGAGACCTGAGCCCACCGTGACGGACGCCGCGCCGCGCCAGCGGGCGGCCGTCGAGATCTACGACACGACGCTCCGCGACGGGAGCCAGCTCGAGGGCATCTCGCTGACCGTCGACGACAAGCTGCGCATCGCCGAGCAGTTGGACTGGCTCGGGGTGCACTACATCGAGGGCGGCTGGCCCGGCGCCAACCCCAAGGACGACGAGTTCTTCCGGCGGGCCGCCACCGAGCTCACCCTCACCACCAGCGAGCTGGTCGCCTTCGGCTCGACCCGGCGGGTGAAGGGCAAGGTCGACGACGACCAGACCCTGGCCAACCTCCTCGCCGCCGGCACCGGCACCGTCTGCATCGTCGGGAAGTGCTGGGACTACCACGTCACCGAGGCCCTGCGCACCACCCCCGACGAGGGCGTGGCCATGGTCCGTGACTCCATCGAGTACCTGGTGGCCCAGGGGCGGCGGGTGTTCTTCGACGCCGAGCACTTCTTCGACGGCTACCGGGCCAACCCCGAGTTCAGCCTGCGGGTGCTCGAGGCGGCGGCGATGGCCGGGGCCGACTGCCTGGTGCTCTGCGACACCAACGGCGGCTCGCTGCCCTTCGACGTCGAGCGCATCGTCGGCGAGGTCGTCGACCATCTCGACACCGACATCGGGGTCCACCTCCACGACGACACCGGCTGCGGCGTGGCCAACGCCCTCGCCGGCGTGCGGGCCGGCGCCGCCCAGGTGCAGGGCACCATCAACGGCTACGGCGAGCGCACCGGCAACTGCAACCTGACCACGATCATCGCCGACCTGACCCTGAAGATGGGCGTGACGACCCTGCCCGAGGGCCGTCTCGAGCGCCTGACCTCGGTGGCCCACCACGTCGCCGAGCTGGTCAACATCAGCCCCGACCCCCAGCAGGCCTACGTCGGGGCGTCGGCCTTCGCCCACAAGGCGGGGCTGCACACCAGCGCCATCGCCCGCCGGCCCGACGCCTACGAGCACGTCGACCCCGACCTGGTCGGCAACGGCACCCGCTTCGTGGTGTCGGAGTTGGCCGGACGCTCGACCCTCGAGCTCAAGGCCCAGGAGATCGGCCTCGAACTCGACGGTCCCGCCCTCTCCGAGGTCGTCGACCGCCTGAAGCGGTTGGAGTACGAGGGCTTCCACTTCGAGGCCGCCGACGGCTCCCTCGAGCTGCTCATGCGGGACGCGTCGGGTTGGGCCCAGCCCTTCTTCCGCCTCGAGTCCTGGCGGGTCGCCGTCGAGCACCGGGTGCCCGAGGGCGACGGTGGTGCTGCCGCCGGGGAGGTCGTCTGCGAGGCGACCGTCAAGGTCTGGGTCGGCGACGAGCGGGTCATCGCCACCGAGGAGGGCAACGGCCCGGTCAACGCCCTCGACAAGGCGCTGCGCAAGGCCATGGCCATGGGCGGGGCCGGCGACGCCCTCGCCGGCCTGCACCTGACCGACTACAAGGTGCGGGTCCTCGACACCCAGAAGGGGACCGGCGCCGTCACCCGGGTGCTCATCGACTCGACCAACGGTGAGCGGGCGTGGTCGACCATCGGCGTGGGCGAGAACATCATCGAGGCCTCGTGGCAGGCCCTGTCGGACTCGATCGTCTACGGCCTGCTCCACGCCCGGAGTGGGTCCGGCGAGGGACGGGCGGGGTAGCTTCGGCGCCGTGGCTGCCCCCGAGTACGTGCCCGTCAAGGCCATCGACGACACCCGCGTCTACACCTCGCCGCCCCGGCGGCCCGAACCCTGGCTGGCCGACCGCCCGGCGGAGCTGCCCCTGGGCCAGCCGCGGGGCGACCGCCTCGGGACCCCGGGCCCCGACCAGGGCTACGCCCTGCTGCTGGCCGAGCGCTTCCGCGACCGCCTCGCCCTGCGGCCCGGTGAGCACGCCGACGACGCCCTGAAGGGGGCGCTGGTGGTGGCCGTCAAGCGGTCGTCGCTGTTCGGCCGGGCCCCCACCGTCCACGACCTGACCATCGGCCTGACCCTGTGGGGCTTCCTCGACGCCGACGCCGACGACGAGCTGGTGGCCGTGCGCCGGCGCCTCTTCGAAGAGGTGGCCAACCCCCACCACTACGCCGAGCAGCGCCGCATCGCCGACGCCGTGCCCGAGGCCACCCTGCGCCTCACCCCCGCCGAGATCTCCTCCCGCGCCGCCACCGACTGGCGCACGCTCCTCGACCTCCCCACTTCCTGACCGAGCCCCCCGTTCTGGTAGCTGAATTTCGGGTCGGAGTGTCGGATCCTGCTGCCGGAACGTCAGCGGTCGGGGTCGAGGATGGGGAGGGCGGCGAGGACCTTGGGGCGGGCGTCGGCGGGCTCCTCGGCGACTGGTGGGCTGAGATCGGCGTCCTGTGGCCACCAGTCGGGGACGCCGGTCACCGTCGTGGCCGGCTCCGCCGCCGGCTCGGGAACCGGACGATCGAGCAGTCCGGCGAGGACGGCGCCGCTGCCCGCGAGGACCAGCACCAGCGCCAGCAGCACCGTGAGGGGCGGGGCGATCAGGGCCGACAGGCCCAGCAGCAGGCCGCAGGCGGTCCAGCCGAGCAACGGGGGCGCGAGGCCGTCGCCGACGAGCAGCAGGCGGCCGACCATGGTCGCCGCCGTGGCCGCGCCGACGGCCAGGAGCAGGACGAAGGCCGACCCCAGCACGACGGCCAGCACGGTGCCGATCAGGCTGGCGCTGAGGATGACGAGGGCCACGGGGCCGAGGACGAGGACGACGGCGCCGAGGGCGAGGGACCGCCCCGGTCGGGCCCGGCCGGTCCGGGCCAGGTCGGTGATCGGGCGGCGGGCCGCCAGCAGGAGCACCAGCACGGCCAGCCCGAGCCCCACCAGCAGGACCGCCCACCACGACCCGGGGACCAGCGAGGGCAGGTCCCGGGGCCCGACCGTGCGCAGGTCGCCGCCCACGGCGGCGTCGGGGTCGATGCGGGGGGTGACCGAGGTCGACACGTCGCCACCCACCACCGCCTCGGGGCCGAGCACGGCGGTGCCCGCCAGCACGGTGACGTCACCGGCCACGACGCCGTCGATGCGGGCCCGGCCGTCGAGCACCACCACGTCGCCCTCGACCTGGCCCCGCACGGCGACGTCGCCCCGGGCGACGAGCACGGTGTCGTGGACCTGACCCGGGGCGACCACGGCCGCGCCGCTGAGGAGGACGGTCGTCGGCTCGCCGTCGGTCTCGAGGAGGTCGATGCGGGAGAGCACGAGGGCGGCCAGCACCGTGGCCACGCCGAGCAGCATCAGCAGGCCGACCGCGCTACGCGTCGAGATAGCCACGCTCCGTGTCATGGTCCCATGATGCCGTACCCGGCGCCGGAACGGAAGGGGCCCGGTGACCTCCTAGGGTCGAGGACCGTGCAGGTGACCCTGGGTGCGCTCCGTTTCGACGTCACGGCCGACGGCCCCGAGGACGGCCCCGTCGTGATCCTCCTCCACGGCTTTCCGGAGACCTCGGCCTGTTGGCGCCACCAGGTCCCGGTGCTGGCCGCCGCCGGCTACCGGGTGCTGGCCCCCGACCAGCGGGGCTACTCCCCGGAGGCCCGGCCCGCCGGGGTCGAGGCCTACCGGTCGGAGGCCCTGATGGGCGACGTGCTGGGCCTGGCCGACGCCGTGGGGGCCGACCGCTTCCACGTGGTCGGCCACGACTGGGGGGCGAGCATCACCTGGCAGCTCGCCGCCCGCCACGGCGAGCGCCTCCGCACCGCCACGACGCTGTCGGTGCCCCACCCGCTGGCCTACGCCTCGGCGCTGGCCGACACCGCCACCGACCAGGCCGACCGGTCGTCGTACTTCGCCCTGTTCCGCGAGGAAGGCTCCGAGCACGGCCTGCTGGGCGAGGACGCCACCGGGCTGCGCCTGATCTACGCCGCCGCCGGCCTGACCGAGGAGGAAGCGGCCCCGCACCTGGCCGCCCTGGGCACCCCCGAGGCCCTGGGGGCCGCCCTCAACTGGTACCGGGCCGCCGGGCCCCACCTGATCGACGGGCTGGGCCCGGTCACGGTGCCGATGCTGCACGTCTGGAGCACCGAGGACGTGGCCCTGGGCCGGGAGGGGGCCGAGGCCACCGCCGCCTTCGTCGAGGGGCCCTACCGCTTCGAGGTCCTCGAGGGGGTCGACCACTGGATCCCCGAGCACGCCCCCGATCGGCTGAACGAGCTGCTGCTCGAGCACCTCGTCACTGGTTGAGGAGCGGCAGGACCTCCTCGCCGATGGCCCGGAGCTGGTCGCACAGCTCGTCGAGGGACCGCGACCGGGGGCGGATCTGGGCGTGGCTCACCCCGACCTCCCGGAACCAGCGCAGCTTCTCGGCCACCTCCTCGGCGCCGCCACTGATCGTCCACGGGCCCACGTCCCAGCTCGGGGTGCCGAGGTAGAGCGGCTCGCAGATGGTCCCGAGGTCGATGGGGTCGTCGCCCCGGGTCGCCCGCCGGTGCTCCATCAGGTAGGCGATGGCGTCGGCCAACTCGTGGCGGGGGGTCCCCTGCGGTAGCCAGCCGTCGCCACGGGCGGCGGCCCGCCGGAGGGCGGGCTTGGACGAGCCCCCGACCCAGATGGGCAGCACGTCCTGACGCGGTCGGGGCTGCAGGCCCACCTCCTCCACGTCGAAGTGGTCGCCGTGGAAGGTCGGGTACTCGTCGGTGAAGGCGGCCCGCAGCACGTCGATGGCCTCGTCGGTGACCGCGCCCCGACGCTCGTAGTCGGCGCCGAGCACGGCGAACTCGCCCTCGACGTGGCCGGTGCCGACGCCGAGCACGGCCCGCCCGCCGGACAGCTCGTCGAGGGTGAGGAACGCCTTGGCCGTCACCAGGGGGTGGCGGTAGGCGGGGACGAAGACGTGGGAGAGCAGACGCACCCGCTCGGTGCGCCCGGCGATCCAGGCCAGCGTCGCCACCGTGTCGTACCAGATGGTCTGCATCCGCTCGGCGGGCTCGCGGGGGACGGCGACGTGGTCGCACACGGCCACGTAGAACAGGCCCGCCTCCTCGGCGGCGTCGACCACCGCCGCCAGCTCGTCACGGCCGGTGCCGGCCTCCCACGGCTCGGCGTAGATCCGGCTCTGGGACTGGATGGGCAGCTGCATGCCGAGTTCGAGGCGGCCGGCGGGGATGATCGAGGTCACGGGCGGGATCGTGCCACAGCGGCCGCCGCCGTCACGACGTCGGAGTGCCGCCGTCGGCATGGTCGGCACCACGGGGTCGACATCCTCGCCGGGATGGCGAGCCGACGGCGAGGCGGGAACACGGCCGCGTCGGCCGTCAGGGCAGGGGTGGGTCGCCGGTGAGGGGGAGGTCGCCCGGGGCCGGGTACCAGCTGTCGAGGTGCTCGGCCCGGTAGGTTCGCCAGCCCATGGTCGGCTCGGGCAGGACCTTCACGCTGAGGACGGTCTGGTCCGTCCCGCGGTCGACCTCGACGACGAGGGCCGTGTGGTGGCCCGTGGGCGGGTCGATCACGGCGCCGTGGGTGATCAGCACGTGCCCGCCGCCGATCCCGTCGGCGTCGCCGAGGAACTCGGCGAACACCGGCCCGTACGG
This sequence comes from uncultured Iamiaceae bacterium, assembly GCA_964438115.1. Lineage (GTDB taxonomy): Bacteria > Actinomycetota > Acidimicrobiia > Acidimicrobiales > DATDAH01 > DATDAH01. The sequence goes on along the minus strand of CAYTJS010000034.1, from coordinate 7,880 downwards.
CGTGTCGACCCGGTGCTCCCACACCTGCTGGGCCGTCCAGGTCCCGGGCGGGCCCGAGCGGTCGAGCCGATAGGCGACCGCCCGGCTGTACGGGAGGACGTCCTCCTTGTCGGCGGCGCGGGGCACCGGTCGCTGGGAGCCGTTGTCGTAGAGGAGGATCGTGCCGTCGGGCTGCACCTCGGGGGCGTGCTGGCGGTAGAACCACTCGCCCTCGGTGAGGCGGAAGTCGAGCCCGGGCCCGAACTGCCAGAGGACCTCGCCGGCCGGGCCCTGGGCGTCGGCCCGCCACCGCAGCGCCATCACCGAGCTGAGGTTGCGGGCCGACACGAGCACGACGTTCTCGTCCTCGAACAGCTCGGCGCTGTTGGCGTGGGACCAGTCGACGAAGACCAGGTCGCCGGTGGCGATCTCGTCGACCTTCAGGTTGCACTGCTGGGAGCCGGGCTGACGGCGGGGGTCGATGGCGTCGAGGAGGGCCACCTGGCGGACGATGCGCCCCGCGGGGGTGAACTCGACGACGATGTCGCCGCGCTGGGGGCGCACGGTCGGGTCGGCGAAGGGCTCGGGCGGACAACCCGGGTCGGTGAACCCGCGCACGGTGCGGACCTCCTGGCTGAGCGACAGGAAGTTGCCGTTGGGCAGGGGCTGGGCCACCTCGTGGTGCAGGCGGGGCGTGTCGAGCACGACGGCGTCCGCGACGAAGGCCTCCTTGCCGAAGCGGTCCTGGCGACCGACGGCCACCCGGCGCTCGGTGGTCCAGTCGGTGACCACGTCGCCCAGGACGTCGATGCGCCGGGCGCCGATGTTGCCGGAGTTGTAGAGGATGTCGCCGTCAGGGAGCTGACGGGCGTCGGCGATGATCTGGTCGTCGAGGTGGTACCAGACGACCTGGCCCTCGTCGTCCACGGCGAGCAGCACGCCGGGGTGGTCGATCGACTGGTCGCTCGGGTAGGCGTTGAGCAGGGTCATCCCGGGACGGGGTGCGCCGGTGACCCGCACGTCGAGAGCCGGCAGGTCGTCGGGCAGGGTGCCGGTACGGAAGGTCAGCGGGCGGTCGAGGGCCTCGGCGCCGGGCACGCCCCGTAGGTCGAGGCGGTAGTCGGTGGCCGCCCGCAGGCCCACGAGGGGGATGCGCACCTCCTCGGCCGCCCGCAGGGGGGCGGGGACCCGGACCCGATGGGGCGAGCCGTCGGCGGGGTCGGCCTCGGTGGCCACCAGGACGGGGCGCACCGGGGTGCCGGCATCGACGTCGACCACGGCGGTGAGCACGCTGTGGGACCCGGGGGCGACGTGCACGGACAGGCCCGGGGCCTCGGCCGTGTACGCCGGGGTGGGGTCGTCGTCGGCGGCCGTCGGGTCCTCGCCGTCGTCACCCGTGCAGGCGGCGGCGGCCACGAGCAGCGCCGCCACCAACCCCAGCCGGGCGGCCGATGCGAGTCGGAGGACCACCGGTGCGAGAGGGTAGGGCCATGACGACACGCTTCGAGGATCGGGTCGCCCTCGTCACGGGGGCGGCCTCGGGGATCGGCCGGGCCACGGCCCGCCGCCTGGCCCAGGAGGGCGCCGTGGTGGTGGCCGCCGACCGGGCCCGGGACGGGGTGACGGCCACGGTGGAGGGCATCGTGGCCGACGGTGGCCGGGCCTCGGCCCACGAGGTCGACGTCTCGGACCCCCACGCCTGCCGGGCCCTCGTCGCCGCCGTCGTCGAGGCCCACGGTCGCCTCGACGTGCTGGCCAACGTGGCCGGGATCCTGCACTTCGCCCACGCCACCGACCACACCGACGACGACTGGAACCGGACGCTGGCGGTCAACCTCTCGGGGCCGTGGTTCCTCACCCAGGCCGCGCTGCCCCACCTCGAGGCCACCCGGGGCAACGTGGTCAACGTGGCCTCCGCCGCCGGACTGGTGGGCCAGGCCTACACGACCGCCTACTGCGCCTCGAAGGGTGGGCTGGTGCTGCTGACCAAGGCCCTCGCCGTCGAGTACGCCCGGCGCAAGGTCCGGGTCAACGCCGTCTGCCCCGGCCAGGTCGACACCGAGCTGCTCAGCGGCTTCTCCTTCCCCGAGGGCGCCGACCCCGGGCTGCTCGACAAGCTGCTGCCGCTGCTGCGGGCGGCGTCGCCCGAGGAGATCGCCGGCGTCATCGCCTTCCTGGCCTCCGACGAGGCCCGCTACGTGACCGGCGCCGCCTGGAGCGTGGACGGCGGCCAGACGGCGATCTGACCCCCCGCCGCCCCGGGTGCGGGTCGGCGGGGCCGGGGCCTCTACTCTGACGCCCCGTCAGGTTCCGCGACCCAGGGGGCGCCACCACATGAGGGCCATCGTCTTCGACGGCAACGAGGCTGCCGTCCACACCGACGTCGAGGTGCGGGCCACCGCGCCCACCGAGGTGAAGGTGCGCATGGTCGCCGCCGGCGTCTGCCACAGCGACCTGAGCGTCATCGACGGCACCATCCCGTTCCCGCCGCCGGTGGTCATGGGCCACGAGGGCGCCGGGGTGATCGAGGAGGTCGGCTCCGAGGTCAGCGGCCTCGAGCCCGGCGACCACGTCGTGCTGACCACCCTCGCCTACTGCGGCTCCTGCGCCGCCTGCGACACCGGTCACCCGACCCGGTGCCGGGGCAGCTTCGGCCAGCTCAACCAGCCGTTCACGGTGGGCGGGGACCCGGCCTACCAGTTCGCCGCCAACTCGGCCTTCAGCGAGTACACGGTGGTCAACGCCCGCCAGGCCGTGAAGATCGACCCGAGCGTGCCCCTCACCTCGGCCTGCCTCATCGGCTGCGGCGTCATCACCGGCGCCGGCGCCGTGCTCAACCGGGCCGAGGTCCAGCACGGCCAGACCGTGGCCGTCTTCGGCGTGGGCGGCATCGGGCTGAACGTCATCCAGGCCCTGCGCCTCGAGAACGCCGGGCGGATCATCGCCGTCGACGCCCTCGAGTCGAAGGAGGAGCTGGCCCGCCAGTTCGGCGCCACCGACTTCATCCTCGCCGGCGAGGGCCGCAACCCGGTGAAGGAGATCCGGAAGATGACCGGCGGCGGCGTCGACTGGTCCTTCGAGTGCGTGGGCCACCCCGCGGTGATCGCCGACGCCGTCAACTGCCTCGACTGGGGCGGCAACTGCGTGATCATCGGCGTGCCCGGCCCCGAGGCCGAGCTGACCGGGATCCGGGTCAACCACCTGATGCAGATCGACCGGGGCATCCGCGGCTGCCGCTACGGGTCGGCCAAGCCCCACCGCGACATCCCGCTGTTCATCCAGCTCTACCTCGACGGCAAGCTCATGCTCGACGAGCTGGTCAGCCAGACCTACCCGCTGGAGGAGTTCCCGACGGTCGTCCACGACATGCACGAGGGCCGCCTGGCTCGGGGGGTGCTCGAGTTCTGATGGCCACCACCTACGTCCACCCCGGCCGCTACGACGGCAAGGTCGCCATCGTGACCGGCGCCGGCTCCGGCATCGGCAAAGCCTCCGCCGAACGCCTGGCCGCCGAGGGCGCCGCCGTGGCCGCCCTCGACCTCAACCTCGAGGCCGTGCAGGCCACCGTCGAGGGCATCACCGGCGCCGGCGGCACCGCCAGCGCCCACGCCGTCGACGTCAGCGACGAGGGCTCGGTGAACGACGCCGTGGCCGCCGCCGTCGGCGCCCACGGCCGCCCGTCGGTGGTGTGCAACATCGCCGGCATCGGCACCTTCGCCTGGACCCACGAGATGAGCGTCGAGGCCTGGAACCGCATCATCGGGGTGAACCTCACCGGCACCTTCCTGATGTGCCGGGCCACCATCCCGCACCTGCTCGACGGGGGCGGGGTGATCGTCAACACGGCGTCGACCGCCGGCCTGTTCGGCCAGCCCTGGAGCGCCGCCTACTGCGGCTCGAAGGGCGGCGTGGTGCTGCTGACCAAGGCCCTGGCCTACGAGTACGAGGAGACGGCGCTGCGGGTCAACGCCGTGGCCCCCGGTGGCGTCGAGACGCCCATCCAGGAGGACTTCTACAACGTCCCCGAGGGGGGCAACGGGCGCAAGCTCTACAAGATGATGACGACCAAGGGCATGACCTCGCCCGAGGAGGTGGCGGGCACCTTCGCCTTCGTCGCCAGCGACGAGGCCGCCTACATGAACGGCTCGATCGTGGTCATCGACGGGGGCATCACGGCCTGAGCCGGGCCCGCACCGGGCCGGACGAGAGGGGGACAGCATGGGGACCTACTGCGTGACGGGGTCGGCCCGTGGCATCGGCGGGGCCATCCGGGCCCGCATCGAGGCCGGCGGGCACACCGTGATCGGCGTCGACCTCGCCGGCCAGGAGGTCGAGGCCGACTTGTCGACGCCCGAGGGGCGCTCGGCGGCGGTGGCGGCCGTGGCCGAGGCCGCCAGCGGATCCCTCGACGGGCTCGTGGTCTGCGCCGGCCTCCCACCCACCTTCCAGCCGGTGGAGGCCATCGCCCAGGTGAACTACTTCGGCGCCGTCGACCTGCTCGACGGGCTCCGGCCGCTGCTCGCCGCCGACGGGGGCGGGTCGGCCGTGGCCATCTCGTCCAACTCGCTCGGCACCGTGCCCGACGACGACGAGCCCCTGATGGGGCCGCTGCTGGCCGGTGACCTCGACGTCGCGATGGCCGCCGCCGGCGGGCTCGACGGCACGTCGGTCTACGGGATGTCGAAGCGGGCCCTGGCCCGGGCCGTGCGCCATCGGGCGCCGGGGTGGGCCGAGGCGGGGGTGCGCATCAACGCCGTGGCCCCCGGCGCCATCGAGACCGCCCTGCTCCAGGCCACCCTCGACGACCCGGTGCTGGGCCAGTTCGTCGAGGCCTTCCCCATCCCGGTGGGCCGGCGGGGCGTCGTCGACGACATCGCCGCCGCCGTGTGGTTCGTGCTGGTCGAGGCCACCTTCATGGTCGGCTCGGTGGTCTTCGTCGACGGCGGCAGCGACGCCCTCATGCGCCCCGACGTGGTCTGAGACGCCATGGCCGGTCTCGTCGTCCTGCCCGCTCCGCTCGGGCCGTTCACGCCACGGAGGGCCTGATGGCCGGTCTCGTCGTCCTGCCCGCTCTGCTCGGGCCGTTCACGCCACGGAGGGCCTGATGGCCGGTCTCTCGCTCACGGTTGCCGGGCTCCACCGCAGCTTCGGGCCCGAATTGGACCACTACCTCGAGGTGGCCCGGGTGGCCGACGAGGTGGGGATCGACCAACTGGTGCTGGCCGACCACGTCCTGATGAGCGCCAACATCGGCGCCTATCCATACGGCGAGTTCGCCTTCGCCCCCGAGGAGCCGTGGGCCGAGCCCCTCACCCTGCTCACCGCCATCGCCGCCGTGACCCGGCGCATCCGCCTGGGCACCGGCATCCTCATCGCCCCGCTGCGCACCCCGGCGGCGCTGGCCAAGGCGGTCGCCACCCTCGACGCCCTCTCGGGGGGTCGGGTCGACCTCGGGGTCGGCGTCGGCTGGCAGCGGGAGGAGTACGACGCCGCCGGCCTCGACTTCGCCGAGCGCTGGACCCGCCTCGACGACGGGATGCGGGCCTGCCGCGCCCTCTGGTCCGACTCGCCGGCGACCTACGAGGGGCCGACGGTGGCCTTCACGGACCTGTGGTGCGAGCCCCGCCCCGCCCAGGCCCGGCTCCCGGTCTGGCTGGGCGCCAAGGCCACCGCCCGCAACGTGGCCCGGATCGCCGACTGGGGCGACGGATGGATGCCGCTGGAGGCCCGCACCGGCTCCGACGAGCTCTTCGACGGGATCGCCGCCCTGCGGGAGGCCTTCGCCGCCACCGGTCGCTCGCCCGACGAGCTGCGGGTGCGGGCCGGCCTCCCCGTGGTGCGCGGCGCCGACGGCCTCGACCTGGCGGCGACCCGTGACGCCGCCCTGCGCCTGACCGAGGCCGGGGTGACCAGCTTCGCCGTGAACCTCCGCCGCAACACGACCAGTGCCGCCGACGCCCGGGCGTTCCTCGAGCGCCTGGCCGAGGGCCTCCTGCCGCTGTCGTGACCGTGCGGTGGCGCCGGACGGCAGCGGCGCTGGGCCTCGTCGCCCTCGTCGTCGGCATCCCGTCGGCCGCCGCGGCGGCGCCGTTCGGGGTGGTGGGGGACTCGGTCACCCACGACGCCCGGGACGAGCTGGCGGCCCGGGGGGCCACGGTCAACTCGGCCCCCGGCGTCGACATCCGGTCGGGCCGACCCGGGGTGCGCGACCTGGCCCGGCGCCCGCGACGGCCGTTGGTGGTCGCCCTGGGCCTGATGGACGTGTCGTTCTGGGCCACCCAGGCCCAACTGGCCCGCCGCCTCCGACCGGTGCTGCGGGACGACGCCCGAGGGGTGGCCTGCGTGGTGTGGGTCGACCTGAAGACGACCTCGGGCGTCCACCCGCAGTGGCGCTCCCGGGCGTCGGCCTTCAACAGCCTGCTCGGCGACCTGGCCGCCGAGCACGGTGCCCACATCGCCACCTGGTCCCGGTTCTCGGTCGGCCACGACGTCTGGTTCCGCCCCGACGGCCACCACCTCACCGCCTCCGGCCAGGCCGCCTACGCCCGCTGGCTCGCCGGCCGCGTCGACCACCTGTGCGGGTGAGCCCCGTCGGGGTCCCGCCCGCCTACCCTCGCCCCCCGACGCGTCGCCGGTCGGCCGCCCTGGCCCTCGTCGCCCTCCTGACCCTGTCGGGCTGTCAGTGGGTGGGGCCCGTGGGCGGGAGGACGGCGAGCTTCCACGGGGACTCGATGGGAGCGCAGGCCGACACCCAGATCGCCCAGCGGCTCGGGCAGACCTACCGCTTGTTCCGGTACGCCCGGGAGCGGGCGACCATCGCCACGATGGCGCCGGTCATCGAGGGCCTGATGGCGGGCTCACCGCCGGAGATCGTGATCGTCGAGCTGGGGGCGGGTGACGCCTACGAGCGGCGCACCGACGCCCAGATGCGGGCCGCCATCCGGCGGGTCCTGACCCTGGTGCGGCCCGCCGCCTGCGTCCGCTGGCTGAACCTGAAGGTGGGCGGGGTCAACGGCTTCTACGAGGGCTACGTCGCCCGGGCCGACGACTTCAACCGGATCCTGCGGGCCGAGATCGCCCGCACGCCCACCCCCGACGACGCCGTGGCCCCCTACCGCCGTTGGGCCGCCGACCACCCGAACAGCTTCCTGGCCGACGGCCTCCACCATACGCCCCGGGGCAAGACCCGCTTCGCCGCCTTCCTCGACACCGTCGCCGCCACCTGCTGACGGCGCCGGGCCGTGCTGCTCAGTTCTCGTCCGGCGGGAGCAGAGCGAGGAGGTCTGGAAGGTCGGACTGGGTGGTGTCCCACAGGACATCGAGGTCGATGTCGAAGTAGTGGTGAACCAGCCGATCGCGCATTCTCGCTGCCGCCGACCACTGGACTTCGGGGTGGGCGGTCTGGGTGGCAGGGCTGATCTGCTTGGCTGCTTCACCCACGATCTCGACGAGCTTGGTCACCGCCAACCGGAGGAGTTCGTCGTCGTCGAGGTCCTGTCGGGTGCGACCCCGCGTGTAGGCGACCGCCTTCTCCGCTGCGTCTCGGCGATGCCGCAGGCGAATGAGGTCGTCAGGCGGCGTCATAGAGCGGCCGGGCCTGCTCGACCACGGTGGCGCGGAAGTATCGGCTCAGGTCCTGGGGCGTGCGCAGGTCCACCCGGCGCCCGATGAGCTGCTCGAGTTCGAGTTCGATGGCGGCGAACCGCAGCAGTCCGGGCGCGCAACCTGGCTCGAACTCCACCAGCAGGTCGAGATCGCTGTCGGGACCCAGCTCCCCCCGGAGTGCCGAGCCGAACAGGGCCAGGTGTCGGATCCGGTGTCGGCGACACAGGCCCCTCAGCTCCGCAGTTGAGTCCCAGGTAGTGGTGTAGCGGGGGCGGGTCCCCCGGACGCGATGACCA
>CAYTJS010000033.1:13938-19849 GCA_964438115.1 uncultured Iamiaceae bacterium | reverse complement strand
GGGGGTGTAGCTCAGTTGGCTAGAGCGCTACGTTCGCAACGTAGAGGCCGGCGGTTCGAATCCGCTCACCTCCACTGCTGACCATCCATTCCGTTCTGGTGTGAGTTGGTCACTCCCAACGGGACCAGCTCACGCAGTTTCGCTGGGGGTGGGGGCGGGTCAGGGGGTGAGGAGGGCGTCGATGCGGTCATCGAGGAGGGCGTCGAGGCCGAGGTGTTCGGCGAAGATCCCCGTGAGCACGCCGACTGACCGCTCCGTCCGGTTCTGGCGTCGATCTGTTGCGTCCTGCGCAACGGATCGACGCAATTTCGGAGGGGTGGGGTCGTAGCGTTTCGCCGTGACCACGGTCGAGGAGGCGACGGCGCCCGCCCCGGCGGGCCCCGGCGGGCCCCCGGGTCGGCGCCGTACGGCCCGGCTGGTGGCCCTGGTCGTGCTGGCCTCCATCGTCGGGGGCCTCGCCCTCAGCCTGGTGATCGACCCGTACCATTCCGACTTCGGCGGCGGCGACCCGGAGAACTACCTCTTCAACGGCGTGCGCCAGATCCGGGGCGACGACGCCTCGTACCACTTCCTCCCGCCGGAGTGGGCGGCCCTGCCCGACGAGGACCGCCAGGCCCTGCGCGAGGCGTTCCTCGACGACGAGAGCAGGATGTACCGACTCTCGGACCTGCCCCCGGACGACGTGGGCGGCACGCCGGCCATCGCCCCGGCCATCGCCCGCAAGAAGGCGGTGGTCGACGCCGAGGACCGCATCGACATCGCCCACGACAACCTCTACTCGGTCGCCCTGTCCCTCGGCGTCCTCGTTCACCCCGACGAGGCCCCCTACCTGCTGAACAGCATCCTGGTGGTGGCCGCGGGCATCGTGTTCGCCGCCGTCGGCCGCGACCTGACCGGCTCCCGCTGGGGCTGGGTGGCCGGCGTCCTCCTGGTCGCCCTGCCCGCCACCCTCGACGGCGCCCGCGAGACCCGCACCGAGGCCTTCGCCACCCTGCTGCTGGTCGTCTTCGCCTGGGTGACGATCCGGGACCGGGGCCGCACGGCCTGGCCCGGCCTGCTGCTCGTGGCCCTCTGGATGACCCGGCACGAGTACATGGTCCCCCTGCTCGTGTACCTGGTCTGGGCCGGGCTGCGCCGCCGGCCCGGCTCCTGGTGGGTGGTGGGCACCACGGTGGTCGCCGCCTACCTCTTCCCGTGGGGGCCGGCGTCGCCCGGCGACCTCCTGCCCGGGGACCGGGACTTCTTCGCCGCCATCCCGCACTTGCCGGCGTGGTCGCTCGTGCCCCTGTTCGCCGTCCTGTGGCTGGTGGCGGGCCGCCTCGGGCCGACGGTGGAGCGGGCGGGCGCCGGCCTCGCCCGCCTGGGGGCCGACCGCCGGGTCCACACCCTGGTCTGGGGCGGCCTGATCGTCGTGGCCGTCGTGGCCGAGGTCCTCCGCCAGACCCTCGAGGTCCGCGAGCGGGGGTTCGTCGTGTTCCGGGGGGCGGCGCTGTCCACCCTCGGCGTCCTCGTCGACACCGTGGGCTGGCCCGTCCTCGTCCTCGGCCTGGTCGGCCTGGTCGCCCGGGGCTGGCGGCTGGCGGGCCGGGCCCCGTGGGTCCTGGCCCTGGTCCTGGCGCCCCACGCCATGGTGCTCATCCGCACCGGTACCTCCGGCGACGACATCTGGAACGTGGCCCGGCGCTTCCAGGCCGCGCTCTACCCGGTCCTGCTGATCGGCGTGGCCCTCGTCCTGGTCGAGGTGGCCCGCCGGCTGCCCCGTCCCGCCCCCTCGGCCCTCGGGGCCGGCGCCCTCACCGCCGTGTGCCTCCTCGGCCTGGTCGGGCCCTTCGACCGGCTGCCCCCCGACGGCGTCGAGCCCGGGCGGGACGACGTCACCGCCTTCCACGAGGTCGCCGACGACCTCCCCGACGACGCCCTCGTCGTCCTCGACGACAGCTACGGCTCCATGAGCGCCCAGCCCACCCTGCGGTTCTTCCACGGGCTGTGGTCGGTGGTGGCCTGGGACGAGGACGAGCTGGCCGGGGTCCTGCCCACCGCCCTCGGCGCCGCCGACCGCCCGGTCCTCGTGGAGGAGTCGCTCGTCCCCCTCGCCGAGGCGTGCGGGGCCACGGTCACCGACGAGGTCACCGAACTGCCGGTCGTGCACGGGCTCTCCGACGGCGAGGTGGTCCGCCTCGTCGCCCTCGAGCCGGGGACGACCTGCGCCTCGTGACCGGGACGAGCAGCCCGGCCGCCCCGGAGCGGATCACCGCCGCCTCGGACTGCGAGCGGGTCCGACCCGGCCTGGTCGGCCAGCCGGTGAACACCGTGACCAGCCTCGGCTACGTCGCCGCCGGGGCCTGGGTGGCCCGGCGCCGGGGTGACGCCCCCATGGCGCTGCCCGCCGCCGTCGCCCTCGTCCTGAACGGCCTGGGCAGCGTCGCCTACCACGGCCCCGGGGGGCGGGCCGGCAAGTGGCTCCACGACACCGGGCTGGGTGCGGTCAACGCCGTCGTCGCCGTCGGCGGGTTGGCCCGGCTCGGTCGGCTCGGGCACCGGGACGAGGTGCTGGCCGACCTGGCCCTCACCGCGGTGGCGGGCACGGTGCTGGCGGCGAAACCCGAGGCCGAGCTGGCCGTGGTGGGCCCGCTGGCCGTGCTGGCCGTCGGCCAGGAGCTGGTGCGGCCGTCGCGCCGGGGTCGGGGCAAGCGCCTGGTCGGCGGTGCCCTCCTCGGCATCGGCGCCCTGGTCCATGCCCGTTCCCGCACCGGCGGCCCCTGGTGCCGGCCCGACGGGTTCCTCCAGGGTCACGGGGCCTGGCATCTGCTCTCCGCCGCCGGCCTCGCCTTGGTGGTCGACGCCGCCGTGGACGAACGGGCCGCGGGCTAGGCGCCGGGCCCCTCGGCGGCGGCGAGGACCTGCTGGACGAGGCGGCGGCGGTGCTCGAGCACCGGACCGGCGAACCCGCGACGGTCGTGGAGGTTGCGCCACCCGCTCAGCTGGCGCAGGCCGCGTAGGGCCCCTTCGACGACCCAGACGGCCACGAAGGCAACCACGGCGTACACCAGCACGGCGAGGAACCAGTCCCAGCCCCACCCGACCTGCAACCAGGCGGCGATGCCCCAGGTCAGCGGGAAGGCCACGATCGCCACCAGGAGGCGCACCGTCCCCTTGGTCACCGGCGCCGCCACCCGCCGGCTGGCCGAGCGCACCAGGGCGTAGGGGACGAGGTTGACCAGCACCGCCCCGAGGGCCAGCGCGCCGAGCACCAGGACGCCGACCAGGCGGAGGGCGAAGCGCAGCCACAGTCGCCGGGCCGTGGCCCCCGTGACCAGGTCCTGGTCGTCCACCCCGAGCAGGTGGAGGTCGAGCACGTAGTCGGCCACCGCCCGCACGATCCCCTCCCGCTCGTCGGCGGGCAGGCGCCCCAGCCGGCCGGCCAGGTCCTCCCGGTCGTCGAGGTCGACCGCCGCCGAGCCGGTGTCACCCTCGGGCCGCAGCGCGATCGCCGCCGCCGTGTCCAGCGCCCCCTGCTCGTGGCGGCTCTCGTAGTCCGGGGCGACCGAGCGCAGCCGGTCGGTGATCTCGCCGGTCAGGCGGTGGACGGCGTCGTGGTCGTCCTCGCTCACCGGCGCCCCGCCGGCGACGAAGGGCGCCGCCGTCGCCCCGAGCTCGATGGGCGCCCCGATGCGCACGAGCACCCGGGACCGCAGGGCGATCTTGTCCTCGAAGGTGAGGCCCACCGGCAGGATGCGCAGGTCGGTCACGCCCTCGGCCACCGCCCCCAGGGCGATGCGGGCGGCCCCGGTGCGGACCTCGGCCAGGCGGGGCTCGTCGTGGGTGGTTCCTTCCGGGAAGATTGCGACCATCTCGCCGTCGGCCAGGGCCCGGTGGCAGGCGGCGAAGCTGGAGGCGTTGTCGCTGGTGTCGGCGTCGTCGACCCGGCGGTGGATGGGGATGACCCCGGCCAGGGCCAGGAACGGCCGGGCCACCACCACCTTCCACAGCGTCGCCTTGGCCAGGTAGCGCGGTATCCGGGGGAGAGCGCCCGCCAGCACCACCGGGTCGACGAACCCGTTGAAGTGGTTGGCCACCACGAGGGTCGGGGTGCCGGGACGACCGGGATCACCGTGGACCTCGACCGCCCGGAAGAAGCCGAGGGTGACGAGGCGGGCGATCACCCGGAGCACCCGGTCGGCCACCCTCCTCCCCACGGGGCGATGGTACGCCGGGGGGCGTGGCCCGTCGGGCGCCGGCCGGGGGTGCCGCGTCCGGGGCTAGCGTCGCCCCCCATGCGCTCCCCCCGGGCCTCCCGTCGACTCGTGGCCCTGGCCGCAGTCGTGACCCTCGCCCTCCTCGCCGCCGCCTGCTCGGGTGATGACGACGGGGGTGGCGACGGCGACACGGCGTCCGCCCCGGCCCCGGCGCTGGAGGGGCTGAGCCCCGAGGAGGAGGCGGCGGTCGAGGCGGCCGAGGCCTGGGTGGCCGACGACGCCGAGCTCACCGACGAGCAGCGGGACAACCTCGTGGCCACCGGCGTGACCAGCTCCCCCGCCGTCATCAACGTCACCTTCACCCAGTACGTCGACGACCACCCCGTGCAGGGCGCCGAGCTGGTGGTCCACGTCCTGGCCGACGGCGAGGTGCAGGGCGCCAACAACGCCCTGACCGGGGCCGAGCCCGCCGACGGCGAGGATCCCATCGACGAGGCCGAGGCCGAGGAGAACGCCACCAAGGCCGTGGACGGCATGCCCGAGGAGGTCGGTCCCGCCGAGCTGGTGTGGGTGCCCTCCGGTGCCGAGCTGACCCTGGCCTGGGCCGTGCCGGTGACCACCAGCGACCCGACGGGGGCGTGGCGGGTGCTGGTCGACGCCGACAGCGGCGACGTGCTCGACGTGACGGCGGCCGCCGCCGACCGGGCCCGCACGGTGGCCCGGGTGCCGTGGAGCCCCCGTCGGGTGCCGATCACCGTCCGGCCCGCCGCCGCCCGGATCCAGGCCGGCGGCGACGCCTGCGACCCCGGCCCGGCCCCGTCGGCCTGCCTCTTCATCCCCGACCCGATCTACGCCGCTGGTGGCCGGCGGCCCACGGTGGGCGAGGCCAACGCCGTGCTCGAGGGCCGCCCACTCGAGAACCTGGACGATCCCGAGGGCGGTCGCCTCGTCGGCGCCTACGTCGACACCCAGCCCCCCGACGCCACCGTCGAGGCCCCCGTCGAGGCCGACGGCACCTGGGCCGCGGGCCGGGCCCGCCCCGGCCTCGAGCACGCCATGGCCTACTACTGGATCGACCTGGCCCACCAGGAGCTCGAACGCCTCGGCTTCGGCGCCGTGCGCGACGAGCCCACCCTGGTCGAGGCCGTCGACACCGACCTGGTCGACAACGCCCAGTGGGATGGCACCACGGTGCGCCTCGGCGTGGGCTCCGACGGCATCAACGAGGGCGAGGACGCCTCGGGCATCGTCCACGAGTACGGCCACGCCGTCCTCGACGAGCAGGCCCCTCAGCTCTTCGACTCGGCCGAGGGCGGCGCCTACCACGAGGGCTTCGCCGACCTGCTCGCCTACTTCGTCACCCTCGAGGAGCGCACCGGCGATCAGGGCTGCCTGTTCCCCTGGACCGAGGAGGGCCAGTGCCTGCGCCGCCTCGACACCGACCTCGTCTATCCCGACGACCTGGTGAACGAGGTCCACGCCGACGGCACGATCTACACCGGCGCCATCTGGGACGTGTTCGAGGCCCTGCTGGCCGAGGACGGCATCGCCATCGAGGACTGCCCCGGCAGCGACGTCTGCGCCGAGGTCGCCGACCGGGTCCTGGCCACCGTCCTCACCTCCCACGGCTACCTGGTGAGCGGCACCACGCTGCCCGACGTCGCCGCCGCCTACGTGTCGGCCAACGAGGCCGCCTACGACGGGGCCGACGAGGA
>CAYTJS010000033.1:0-13838 GCA_964438115.1 uncultured Iamiaceae bacterium | reverse complement strand
GGCGCCCTCATGCCCCCCTCGCCCGACCAGCGCTGGTACCTGACCGCGGTCGACGCCCTGGCCCAGGACGAGGGCGAGATCATCGGCTTCACCGTCTACGACGGCGAGGACCCGTACCAGGCCGTCGGCCTGCCCGTCCCCATCGCCGACGCCGATCCGGTGGGCACCACGGTGATCGTCGACGGCTCCGGCGAGGCCCCCGAGACCCCCGACATCCCCGGCATCCCCGGTGGTGACGACGACGGCGGCAACGGCGACCCCGCCGACGGTGCCGCCGTGGACCTCGTCATCGAGCACACCTACACCGGTGACCTGTCGGTCACCGCCGGGGTGCTCGACGCCGAGGGCACCCCGGTCTGCACGATCGAGGCCCTGCGCCCCCGGGCCGGCGAGCGGGGCGACGGCGGGCTGGAGGGCCGCATCGACCTCGGGGACTGCGCCGAGGCCGGTGAGCCCGGCCCCGACACCGTCTGGTTCGTGCAGGTGGTCGACACCGCCGCCGTCGACGAGGGCACGGTGGAGTCGGCCGTGCTCACCACCCCCGGCGGCGACACGGTCGAGTTCGACGACCTGCCCGTGTCCATCCCCGACAACACCCCCCAGGGGGTGCTGCTGCTGGCCGACGGCGAGACCGCCGGCCCGGTCACCGACCCCGGTGCCCGGGTCGCGCCGACGTTGACCGTGGACGTCGACCACCCCTACGCCGGCGACCTCTCGGTCGAGGTCGGTGCCGTCGGCCCCGGCGACGAGGTGCTCTGCCAGGAGCAGGTGGCCACCCCCGACCCGTCCGACGACACCATCGGCCTGAGCATCGAGGCGGTGCTGGCCGACTGCGCGCCGGCCTTCCCGCCCTCGGCCGACCGCCAGTGGTACCTGCTGGTGGTCGACACCCTGGCCCGCGACGTCGGCACCCTCACCGCCGCGACCCTGACCGGCCCCGACGGCGAGGTCTACGAGATCGACGCCGCCGGGGCCCGCATCCCCGACGCCGACCCCGACGGGGTACTCACCTTCTTCCGCCCCGCCTGAGTCCCCGGACGCGTCGAAGGTCCGACGGGGCGTGGCCCCGCGGGGACTCAGGCGGCGTCGTAGAAGGACCGGAACTTCTGGCCCACGGCCATGTTCTGGCCCATGCGGTCCATCCAGCCCTTGACCGCAGTGGCCCACGCCGCCGGGTCGAGGCCCTCGGCCTGGGCCATGGCGGCCATGCCGGCCTCGTCGGTCACCCTGGCGTTGGCGCCCTTCTTGGCCACCTTGGCGTAGGTCTCGAGGTCGATGCCCTCGATGGGGGCCCAGATGGGGTCGTCGTCGGCGACGGCGGCGTTGGACGGTCCGCCGAAGGCGGCGGTGTCGATGCCGTGGGCGCGCTGCATGGCGCTCACGTCGTCGGGGTTGGTGGGCATGGCGGCCTGGGCCTTGGCGGCGGCCTCCTGGCCGGCGTTGACCATGCTGTCCGACAGCTTCTTGAACAGACCCATGGGAAGTCCTCCGTCTGGTGGGTTCCTCGGAGCGTAGGACCTCACACGGGCGGCTGCCGGGACGGCGGGTGGCGGTCCCCGGCCACCGCCTGGCGGTCGGCCGCCCGGTCGAGGATCCAGCCGGTCAGGCGGGGGCCCGGCACCGGTCGGGACCACCAGAACCCCTGGCCCAGGTGGCAGCCCAGCCGGACCAGGGCCTCGGCCACCTCCGCCGACTCCACGCCCTCGGCCACGATGGTCAGGCCGAGCGAGCGGCCGAGGTCGATGACCGAGCGCACGATGGCGCTGTCGGTGGGGTCGGCGCCGAGGCCGTCGACGAAGGACCGGTCGATCTTCAGCTCGTTCACCCGCAGGGCCTTCAGATTGGACAGCGACGAGTAGCCGGTGCCGAAGTCGTCGACCGAGAGGCGGGTCCCCAGGTCGGCGAGTTGGTCGAGGGCGTTGCGCAACGTCGGCGTGGACCCGAGGAAGGCCGACTCGGTGACCTCGAGGGTCAGGCGGGAGGCGGGGAGCCCGCTGTCGCCGAGCGCCCGTCGCACCCAGGTGACCACGTCGGGGTGGGAGAGGACCTTGGGGGAGAGGTTGACGGCGACCGGGAGGTCGAGGCCCTCGGCGCGCCACACGGCGCACTGGGCCAGGGCGGCGTCGAGCACCCAGGCGGTGACCTCGGCGATGACCCCGGTGCGCTCCGCGAGGGGGATGAACTCGTCGGGGCCGAGCAGGCCCCGCACGGGGTGTTCCCATCGGACCAGGGCCTCGACCGAGTCGACCAGCCCGGTGCCCAGTTCGATCTTGGGTTGGAAGTGCAGTTCCAGCTCGTCGGCCTCGACGGCGGACCGCAGCTCCATGGCCACCTGAAGGGTCCGGCGCCGCTCCTCGTCGTCCCGCTCGCCGTAGACCGCGACGGTGTCGGCGGTGCGCTTGGCCCGGTACATGGCCACGTCGGCCCGCTGCACGACGGCCCGGGCGCTGTCGCCCGGGTGCAGCTCGGTCACCCCGATGCTCACGCTGACGTGGATGGTCGCCTCGTCGAGGGCGACGGGTCGGCCCACGGCCGCGGCGAGGTGGTCGGCCACGGCCCGGGCGTCGTCGAGGGAGGCGATGCCGGTCACCAGCACGCCGAACTCGTCGCCGCCGAGGCGGGCGACCACATCGGTCCCCCGGGTGGCGTGGCGCAGGCGGTCGGCCACCTCGGTCAACAGCCGGTCGCCGACATCGTGGCCGAGGCCGTCGTTCACGTCCTTGAAGTCGTCCAGGTCGAGGAGGAGGAAGGCCCCCACGCCGTCGAGCTCGCCGAGGGCGGCTTCGACGGCGGTGAGCATCACCGTCCGGTTGGGCAGGCCGGTGAGGCCGTCCTCGTGGAGGTGGCGCTCGGCCTCGCGCTCGGCACGGACCTGGGCCGTGACGTCGCGAAGGGCGATGACCACGGCGCCGACCGCCGGGTCGTCGATCAGGTTGGTGGCCACGCCCTCGACGTGGACCCACCGGCCGTCGTCGCCTCGGACCCGGAACCGCGACCACCGGTGCTCGCCGGGTGTGGCGAGCAGGATCGTCCACTCGTCGGCCATGGCCGCGAGGTCGTCGGGGTGGCAGCGGGTCGTGAAGGGAGCGGCCTCGTCCTCGGCGCCGTCCCAGCCCGGGATGGTCCGGGCGGTGGGCAGCACGTGGAGGATGTGGCCGTCGGCGTCGAGCAGCAGGGTGAGGTCCGACGAGTGACGCACCACCGCCCGCCAGTACCGCTCCCGGGCCTCGATGGCCTCCTGCTGGGCCAGACGCTCGGAGATGTCCCAGATGAAGCCGTGCACCCGGTAGTCCTCACCCGTGCCGGTGGTCCAGGCGGCGATCTCGGCGTGGACCTCGCTGCCGTCGGGTCTCAGGTAGCGGACATCGGCGCCCTCGTCCCACACCGAGGCGTCGCCGGTGGCCATGAAGTGGTCGAGTCGTTCCCGGGCCGCAGGGCGGTTGTCGGCGGGGACCATCGTCTCGATCATCCGCAGGCCGATGACCTCCCGGGCCCGCCAGCCGAAGACCTCCTCGGCGGGGCCGTTCCAGACCACGATGCGGCCCTCGGCGTCCAGCTCGACGTAGGGGTCGCGGGCCTCGTCGATGACCCGGCTGGCCCGCTCGTGCTCGGTCTGGAGGTCGCGCACCCGTTCGGCGAGGGCGGCGGCCAGGACCCGGTTCTGGTTGGCGACGAGGTCGAGGCGAACGGTGCGGAGCACGACGATCACCACGACGAGGCCGAGGGCGGCGGGGGTGAGCCCGTCGTCGAGGAAGCCTTCGGCGAGCAGCACACCCAAGACGACCACCGGGGCCAGGTGTCGGGCCAGGCGGCTGACGAGGTCCTCGCGCACCGGCCCGATCCGCAGCGGCCCGTCGTGGGCCAGAGCGGCCAGTGCCAGGGCCAGGAAGCCCGCCGCCCAGAGGACGGCCACCGGGGTCCCCGAGCGGTAGGCGTCGACCGACTCGAGGCGGATGAAGGTCAGGTCGGCCACGGCCAGTGTGCTGGCGCCCAGGGCGAGGAGGGCCAGCCAGCGGGGGCGGGGGTCGGCGGCGGTGATGAGCGACCACACCAGGGAGAGGAGGAGCACGTCACCGATGGGGTAGGCGTGGGCGAGGATGAGGTCGAGCCCGCCCAGCTCGTCGGCCAGCCCTGAGGGCAGCACCATCAGCCACACCAGCCCCGTGATGGCGACGACGTTGATGGCCACGTCGATGAGCCGCACCGTCCACGCCTCGGACCGCAGGGGTGGACCGAGGGCGACGCCGCCGGCCACCGCCAGGGGCACCACCGAGAGGAAGAACGCCTCGAAGGGGGAGGGGAAGGGCACGGGCTGGTCCAGCACCAGCTCGTACCAGGTCCAGTGGATGTTGGCGACGGTCCAGGCCGTGGCCGAGGCGCCGACCAGGCCCCAGGCCCACCAGGTGCGGCGGTCGCCGGCCCGGCGCCGGGCGACCAGGCAGCAGACCACGGCCACGACGCCGGCCAGGGTGGTGCCCAGGTCGTCCACGACCACGGCCAGGTCGGAGGCGGGCGCGAGCGAGGTCACCGCCAGCATGGCGGCGAGGTAGAGCGCGACAGCCCACGAGGCCGTCCGGAGGGACAGCACGGCTTCCCATCGGCACGAGGGGAGCCGATGTTCGGCGCGCGCTACACGGGTGGACCGGCGAGCAGCGAGGCGGCCCGGTGGGCCAGGGCCACGATCGTGAGTGTCGGGTTGTAGCCCGTGCTGGTGACGAACACCGACGAGTCGGCGCAGAGCAGGTTCTCGACGTCGTGGAACCGGCCCTCCGGACCCACCACGCTCGTCGTCGGGTCCGTGCCCATGCGGCAGGTGCCCATGACGTGACGGGACGCCGGGGCCAGCCCCAGCGGGTGGTCGGGGACGCCGCCGTCGGGCGGGTCCCGGGGTGGAGAGCTCGAGCTGAACGACCACTCGGCCCCGGCCTCGACCATGACCGCCTCCAGCCGGGGCGCCCAGTGGTCCGATGCCACCAGCTCGTGGCGGTGGGGGCGGTAGGTGACCCGGCCGGCGGGCTGACCCCAGGCGTCGACCACCTGGGGGTCGAGGTCGACCCGATTGGCGGCCTGGGGCAGGTCCTCGCCCTGCATGGTGAACACCCACAGGCGGGCCCGGAGGGCCGAGTCGCGCATGGCCCGCGGGTGGGCGCGCCCGGCCGGATAGGTGAGGGACTCCTGCACGGGCAGGCCCGAGGCGCCGTGCTCGACCGTCCCGCCCCGGATCCACGGCAGGCCGGCGTCGCGGGCCGCGGTGGCCGCCCGGTCGTCGGGGACGACGGGGTCGTCCATCAGGTGGCTGACGGATCGGCCCCGCTCGCCGTGGACGGGGAACGGGAAGCTCCCAACGGTGAAGGTCTGGAAGTGGAAGGTGAGGAAGCGGCCCACCAGGCCCGACGAGTCGGCGATGCCGTTGCGCAGCAGCAGGCGGGGGGTCTCGAAGGCGCCGGCCGCCAGCACGACCACGTCGGCCCGCACCTCGTGGGCCTCCCGCCTGGCGTCGAGGTAGCGCACGCCCGTGGTCCGGCGGCCGGTGCGGTCGAGCACCACGTCGGTGACCAGGGACTCCGGGCGCAGGTCACAGCGCCCCGTGCGCAGGGCCCGCTGCAGCGAGGCCACCGGGTCGCCTTTGGCGTGCAGGGGGCAGCCGAATGCGCAGAAGCCGCAGTTCACGCACGCCGGTCGGCCGTCGTAGGGGACCGAGTTGACGCCGGTGGGCGCCCGGTACGGGTGCAGGCCCAGGCGCTCGGCGGCCGGGGCCGTCAGCGTGGCGCCGAACATGTCGGGGCCGGGGGGCATGGGGTAGGGGCCGGACCGCCAGGCCGCGAACGGGTTGGCCCCCGCCTCGCCGGCCACGCCGACCAGGCGCTCGGCCTCGGCGTAGTGGGGCTCGAGGTCGGCGTAGGTGAGGGGCCAGTCGGCCACGTCGGCCCCCTCGACCGGTCCCCGCTCGCTGTGCAGGCGGAAGTCCTCCTCCCGGAAGCGGGGGAGCTTGCCGTCGGCGTGGGTGCCGCCCCCGCCCACCGTCGAGGGCAGGTTGTTGACCTCGCCGGTGAACAGGCGGTCGCCGTCGGCCTCGTCCCGGCGGAAGGTCCGGGGCTCGACGAGGGGGTCGGGGCCGAGGAAGTGACGGCGGGCGAACTTCACCTCGTCGTTGGAGAACTCGCCCTTCAGCGCGTGCGGGGGCTCGAGGTCGACGAGGTGGTTGCGGCCCTTCTCGAGGACGACCACGTGCCAGCCGGCGGCGGTGAGGACGTCGGCCACCGTGGCCCCGCCCGGGCCGCTGCCGACGATGACGGCGTCGGCGTCGCGGTCAGCCACCTCCGGAGACCTCCTCGTCGGTCCAGCCCCGGGGGGCGACGTCGCCGGCGAAGCCGATGGCGGCCCAGCCGCCGCCGTCGCGGTTGCCGCCGTAGACGGGGTCGCCGTAGACGGCCTCGCAGGCGTGCTCGAAGAGCAGGGCCCGGAAGTCGGGGTCGGCGGCCAGGCGCTCGTCCTGGTCGCTGCCGTCGAGGACGACGAAGTCGTGGCCGAGGGCGGCCAGGCCCGCGACGTAACGCTCCTGCAGGCCGACCACCGGACCGTTGATCTCGCGCTCGGGGCGCCCCTGGCTGCCCTCGATGCGGGTGCGCCAGGCCAGTTCCTCGACGGCGCCCAGCGGCAGGAACCGGTCGAAGTCGGCGTCGCCGCCGTGGCGCCCCGAGAACGGCCCGCCCGCCCAGATCCGAGGTGGGTCGACGAGGAAGGCGCCGAGCAGCCCGTCGACGTAGTCGGCCGCCCCCAGGGCGCGGGCACCGGGGTGGCCCTCGTCGGGCGGGAGCAGCCGGTCCAGGGCCGCCCCCAGCACCGCGTGCTGGTGCTCGCTCAGCCAGGTCGGGATGCGCGCCACCCTAGAACGACGGTCTCCCCCCGGGAGTAGGTTCCGGGGCCGTGAAGGTGGCCCTCGGTGTCAACGACTTCCTCGACCGGGCCGAAGCGGTCTACGGCGACCGCATCGGCATCGTCGACGAACCCGACCAGCCCGCCCCGGCGTGGGCGCCGATGACCTGGCGGGAGGTGGCGGCCAAGGCTCGCGCCCAGGCCGCCTCGCTCGACGCCCTCGGCGTGGGCGTGGGCGAGCGGGTGGCCATCGTGTCCCACAACAGCGCCCGGCTGCTCACGTCGCTCTGGGGCGTGAGCGGGTGGGGCCGGGTCCTCGTGCCCGTCAACTTCCGGCTCAACGCCGCCGAGGTCGCCTACATCGTCGAGCACTGCGGGGCCTCGGTCCTGCTGGTGGACCCGGAACTGGAGGACGACCTGGCCGGGGTCGCGGCGCCGCACCGTTTCGTGATCGGTGACGAGTCCGACGAGGCCCTGTTCGGGTCGACGGCCGAGCCCCGGCCGTGGGAGCCCGACGAGGACGCCACCGCCACCATCAACTACACGAGCGGCACCACGGCCCGACCCAAGGGCGTGCAGCTCACCCATCGAAACCTGTGGCTCAACGCCACCACCTTCGGCTGGCAGTGCGGGGTGAGCGACCGCGACGTCTACCTCCACACCCTTCCGATGTTCCACGTCAACGGCTGGGGGATGCCGTACGCCTTCGCCGGCATGGGCGCCACCCAGGTCGTGCTCCGCAAGGTCGACGGCCCCGAGATCCTGCGGCGCATCGACACCCACGGGGTCACCCAGCTGAACGGGGCGCCGGCGGTGGTCAACGCCATCCTCGACGCCGCCGCCGACCTCGACGGCCCGGTGCCCGGCGCCGGCCGCACCCGCATGGTGGTGGCCGGGGCGCCCCCGCCCACCCGCACCATCGAGCGGGTCGAGACCGAGCTGGACTGGGAGTTCATCCAGATCTACGGCCTCACCGAGACCACCCCACTGCTCACCATGAACCGGGGACGGGCCGAGTACGACGACCTGACCCCCGCCCAGCGGGCCGAGCGCCTGGGCCGGGCCGGCGCCCCCGCCCTGGGCGTGCGCATCCGGGTCAGCGACCAGGGCGAGCTGCTGGCCCGGGGCAACCACGTCATGGCCGGCTACTGGGAGCAGCCCGAGGCGACGGCGGAGGCCATCGTCGACGGCTGGTTCCACACCGGTGACGGCGGGATCGTCGACCAGGACCACTACGTCGCCATCTCGGACCGCAAGAAGGACGTGATCATCTCCGGCGGCGAGAACGTGTCGTCCATCGAGGTGGAGGACGCCCTGTTCTCGCACCCCGACGTGGCCGAGGTCGCCGTCATCGGCGTGCCCGACGACAAGTGGGGTGAGACGGTGAAGGCCCTGGTCGTCCTGACCGAGGGCTCCGAGGTGGGGGAGGCCGACCTCATCGCCTTCTGCCGGGACCGCCTGGCCCACTACAAGTGCCCGACCTCCATCGAGTTCCGGGACGTCCTGGCCCGCACCGCCACCGGCAAGCTGCAGAAGTTCAAGCTGCGGGAGCCCTACTGGGCCGGGCGCGATCGGCAGGTCGGCTGATGGCGCCACCGTTCCTGCTCGTGCACGGGGCCTGGCACTCGGGCTCGTGCTGGCGGCCCCTCGTCGACGAGCTGACCGCACGGGGCGAGGTGGCCCTCACCGTCGACCTTCCCAGCGAGGACCCCGCCGCCACCCTCGACGACTATGTCGCGGCGGCCGTGGCGGCCGCGGCCGGCGTCGACGGGCCGGTCGTGGTGGTGGGCCACTCGTTGGGCGGGGTGACCATCCCGCTCGTGGCCGAGCGCCGACCGGTGGCCGAGCTCGTCTTCCTCGCGGCCGTCCTGGCCACTCCCGGCGAGCTGCCGGTGGCGGCCATGGGGCCGGACGCCTTCAGCGAGGGCTACGACGAGATCAGCGCCGCCGGCCTGGTGACCGGTGACGACGGCGCCACCCACTGGCGGCGGGACGGTGCGGTCGCCGCCTTCTACCACGACGTCCCCGAGGGACTGCTGGACGAGGCCGTGGCGGGCCTCCGCCGCCAGTTCTTCGGGGCGGTGGCCACGCCGTGGCCCCTCGCCGCCTACCCGGACGTGTCCACGCGGTACCTGGCCTGCAGCGACGACCGCATCCTCGACCCCGGCTGGCAGCTTCGGGTCAGCCAGGAGGTCCTGGGGGTCGAGGCCGAGGTGCTGCCCACGTCGCACTCGCCGATGCTCTCGGCTCCGGGTCCGTTGGCCGACCTTCTCCTGGCGCCCTACTGACGCCGCCCGGGCGCCGGTCCGGTCACTCGACCGGGCTGAGGGCTCCCGTGCGCACGTCGTAGAGGAAGCCGCCCACGGTCACGTCGTCGGGGACCAGTGGGTCCTCGCGCAGACGGGCCAGGTCGGCCCGCAGGCTGTTCACCTGGTCGGGGACGGCGAGGGGGTCGAAGTCGGAGGTGTCGGCCCCCGTCGTCTCGGCGACGAGGGAGCGCAGGTCGTCGTCGCTGGCCTTGGCCAGGGCACAGTCCGTGTGGGCGATGACGGCGATGCGGTCGACGCCGAGGGCGGCCACGACCAGGGCCAGCGAGCGCACCATGTCGTCGGTCACCCGGGCCCCGGCGTTCCGCAGGATCTTGGCCTCGCCCGGCTCGAGCCCCAGCACGGCGAGGGGGTCGATGCGGGTGTCGACGCAGGTCACCACCGCCAGGCGCCGGGACGGGGTGCCGCTCAGGTGCCCGAGCCGGAAGTCCACCTGGTTCCGCCGGTTGGCCTCGAGGAGGTCGTCGAAGGGCCCGCCCATGCGTCGGCGACGGTAGCGGGCCGGTCAGATCACCCCTTGACGTCAACCAAGGTTCAAGTCGTACCGTCGCCGGCCATGGAAGGAACCGCACCCCCCGTCCCCGCCGGTGCCCACCGCGTGGCCGACCTCGACGACCTGCCCGAGGGGGTCCTGCGTCTCGTCCGGGCCGGTGACCGCAAGCTCTGCCTGGTCCGCACGGCCGACGGCGTCCACGCCCTCGACCACGCCTGCCCCCACGAGGGCTACGGCCTCACCCAGGGTCAGCTGGCCGGCACCACCCTCACCTGCGCCTGGCACAACTGGAAGTTCGATGTGACCGATGGGTCCTGCCTCGTCGGCGAGGAAGACGTCATCGCCCACGACGCGGCCGTGGCCGACGACGGCGGGATCCTCGTCACGCTCCGCGGCCGTGACCCGGCCCAGGAGCGGGAGCGCCTGCGGGCCAGCCTCCGACGAGGCATCGCCAAGGACTACGTGGGTCAGGTGTCCCGCGACGTCGTGCGCCTGCTGCAGGCCGGGGTCACCCCGGCCGAGCTGGTGGCCGAGGGGGTGGTCCACGCCGCCGGGCGCAACGAGTGGGGCTGGGACCACGAGGTGGCCGCCGCCGCCGACTGCCTGGCCATGGTGGACCTGTACGAGGGTGACGAGCGGGCCCTGCCCGTGGTCCAGGCCCTCAGCGGCCTGATGGAGGAGGCTCGGGACCGTCCCGAGGTCGAGCTGCCCGAGCCGGTCGCCACCCTGCCCACCGATGCCGCCGGGGTCTTCGCCGCCGCCGTCGAGGACGAGGAGACCGAGGTCGCCCAGGCCCTGGTCCTCGCCGCCCTGCGGGACGGTGCCGGCCCCGACGACCTGCGCCCGTGGTTCACCGCCGCCGTCTCGGCCCACCTGCTCTCCTACGGGCACGGCGCCATCTACGCCCAGAAGGCGTTCCAGCTCCTCGACGCCATCGGGTGGGACCATGCCGACCTCGTGCTCGGTCACCTGGTGCGCACCGTCGTCGGCGGGACCCGGGAGGACACCCTGCCGTACTTCCGGCCCTTCGGCCGGGCCCTGGCCGAGGTGGACCTGGCCGCCCTGGCCGCGGTGGCCCCCACCGGGGCCGACGACGGGGGCACGTTGCGCAAGGCCATCCTCGACGACGCCGACCGCACCGCCCCGCTGCACGCCGCCGTGGCCGCCCTGGAGGCGGGGGCCGGCGTCGACGGGGTCCTCGACGCCTGCGTCGACGCCGTGAGCGAGCGGCTGCTGCGCTACGACGAGGCCGGCGAGGACGACCTCCACGACGACTTCGGCTGGCTCGACATCACCCACGGCGTGACCTACGCCGAGGCGGCCCGCTGGCACCACGCCCACACCCCGGGGCCCGACACCGTGCGCCTCGCCCTGTTCTGCGTGTTCCTGGCCCACTGGACGGGTCGCCACGAGTGGCACGCCGGGGTGGCGGAGCGTCGGGCGGTCGACCCCGGCCCCGGCGACCTCGTCGCCGTTGGTGACGCCCTCCAGCGCGAGGCCCTGGGCGACGGCGCGGGCTCGTTCATCGTCGTGGCCCACCACGTGAAGCTGGCCCGGGCCGCCGCGCTGGAGTCCCGACGCCGTGCCGACCCCCTCGCCCTACAGGCCGCCGCCCGCTTCCTGCGGGCCCCCGCCCGCGCCCGCTTCGTCGCCGCCAACGTCACCCGCGCCATCGACTTCCTCGCCGGCCGTACTCCCCGCGACTGAGCAGGGAGATGGCCGTCGGGGCGGGCAGACTGGCGGGGTGGAGCCCGTGGACCTGGCCGGTCGGTCGACGTACCGGCACTGGAGCCGGGACAAGGTGCGGTGGCGGGACCAGGACGCCGCCCGCCACATCAACAACGTGGCCCACGCCGAGTACCTCGAGAACGCCCGCACCGAGCTCATCATCGAGCGCCTGCTGACCCACAAGGCCCCGGGCGAGAGCTTCCTCGTGCGAAGGGTGACCATCGAGTACCTCGGGGTGGGCAACTACCCGGGCACCGTCGAGGTCGGCACCTGCGTGCTGGACGTGGGCGACTCGTCTTTCACCGTGGGCCAGGGCGTGTTCCTGGGCGACCGCTGCGTGGCCACCGGCGAGACCGTGCACGTCAACCACCGCAAGGGCGAGCGGGTCCCCCTCTCCGACGACCTGCGGGCCGCCCTCGAGGCGGAACGGCCGGCATGAGCGACAAGCTGATGGCGCTGGCCCGGCGCATCGTGAAGGGCCTCGACCGGGCCTCGGCGACCACCGAGTCCCCCCGGGGGCGCAAGATCTCGATGGCGGTGGCGGCGGCACTGTTCATCGTCACCATGGTCCTCAGCCTCGAGGCCCTGCCCAGCGGCGACCGCCAGCTCCAGTGGTGGGCGATCCTGCTCACCGCCGTCGTCGGGGTGCCGGTGCTCATCGCCCTGAACGCCGTCGAGTACCAGGCGTCGGGTGCCGTGCTCGGCCACCGCATCGGCCTGCGCGAGGCCATGCCCGTGGCCATCTACGCCCGGGCGGCCAACCTGCTGCCCATCCCGGGCTCGGCCCTGGTCCGCATGCAGGCCCTGAAGCGGGCGGGCTCGACCTACGGCAAGGCGTCGCTCGCCACCCTGGCCACGGCCCTGATGTGGCTCGGTGGCTCGCTGCTCGTGGGCACGGTCGTGCTGGTGCCGATCCGGCCGTGGTTCGCCCTGGCCTTCCTCGCCGCCACCATCGTGGTCTGCCTGGCCGGGCACGCCTCGGTGCGCAACGTGGTGGCCAGGCGCGAGGACGAGGTCGGCCCCCGGGAGGCCCTGCGCCTGAGTGCCTACCTGCTCACCGTCGAGGTGGTCATGGTGGTGGTGCGCGGGGTGCGCTTCTGGCTGGTGATGGTGGGCTTCGACATCGGCGGCTCCTTCGCCGGGGCGATGATGCTGCCCATCGCCGGCGTGCTGTCGTCGGCGATCGGCTTCTTCCCGTCGGGTCTGGGGGTGCGCGAGGTCATCTCGGGGGCCCTGGCCCGACTGGTCGGCGACACCGCGGCGAGCGGTGCCCTGGCCAGCGGCATCGACCGACTCATCTCGCTTCCGGTCATGGCCGTCATCGCCCTGGGCGTCGGGTGGCTCGACCGCGGGGTCGAGACGCCCGGCATCCAGCCGATGGTCGACGATCCCCCCGGCCCGGCCGTCGGTGTCGACACCGACCCCGAGGTCGAGCGGGCGTGACCGACGTCCTCTACCTGACCGGCAAGGGCCGGTCGGGCTCGACGCTGCTGTCGATGGTGCTCGGGGAGCTGGACGGATTCTTCGCCGCCGGCGAGCTGCGCTTCTTCTGGCGCCGTGGCCTGGTCGAGGCCCGGCGCTGCGCCTGCGGCGAGGCCATCCCGTCCTGTCCCGTGTGGGGCGAGGTCGCCCGGCGCCTGGTCGACCTCGACGCCGAGCGTCTGGCCGCGGACAGCGAAGCCGTCTTCCGCTGGGGCGCCGCCCCCCGCCTCCTCCTGGGTCGCACCGAGGGCTGGGAGGCCTTCGGGCGCTGGGCCGAGGCCACCAGGCGCCTGCTGGCGGCGGTCACCGAGGTCACCGGCGCCGACGTGGTGGTCGACTCGTCGAAGTGGCCCACCGACCCCGGCGCGCTGGGGCGGGTGGCCGGGATCGCCCCGTTCTCGCTGCTCCTGGTCCGCGACCCCCGGGCGGTGGCCTGGTCCTGGCAGCGGACCAAGACCCACCACGACCTCGACCAGCCCCGCGAGATGGACCGCTACCCGGCCTGGCACTCGGGCCTGAGCTGGACGGTGCGCAACGCCGTGGCCGAACTGGCGACCCGTCGGTCGCCGGGTCCCCGGGCCACCCTCCGCTACGAGGACTTCGTCGCCCACCCCGCGGCCGCCCTCGGCCGCATCGCCGGGCTGGTCGGTCGCACGCCCGACATCGGTGCGGTGCTCCGGGACCGCACGCTCTCCGTGCACGAGGGCCACACCCTGGCCGGCAACCCCACCCGCTTCGGTGGCGCCGAGGTGACGATCCGCCCCGACGAGGAGTGGTCGACCAACCTCTCCACCAGCGACCGCCGTACCGTCGCTGCCCTCACCTGGCCCCTCCGCCGCCGCTACCGCTACTGAGCAGCCCCCCGTTCCGGCAGCAGGATCTGACGTCCTGCCGCCGCTCTCCGCGACCGGAACGGTGGGGGTGGTGGGAGG
>CAYTJS010000032.1:0-19877 GCA_964438115.1 uncultured Iamiaceae bacterium | reverse complement strand
CGTCGGAGTCGGCTCTGCCACCGCCGCCGTCGGAGTCGGCTCTGCCACCGCCGCCCGGGGCTCCATCCCCGGTGGTCGACCCTGACGGCTCAAGCCCCGCTGACTCGGTGCTCATCGTGGAGCGCCCCACCTTCCTGGGGGCCACCCTGACCGAGGACATCCCGGCGGTCGTCGAGTTCGTCCGGACGCAGGGCCGCCCGCCGGTCGGCGCCCTGGTCGACGGGGCCGGCCAGCTGCTGAGCCACCCGCTCGCCGACGTACGAGACCTTGCGGTGTCCCCCGACGGCGACATGATCGCCGTGGTCTCGGGCTGGAGCCAGGTCGTCTTCGGTCTCGACCCGGTCGCCGACCACCTGATCGGCACTGACCCCGACCTGGTCGACCTCGAGGCCGGACCGTACGGAGCGGGGGTGGTGCATCCGCCACAGTTGCGGATCGGGTCGTTGCCCGGTGGGAGCGGCCTTGTGGGCACCGATCGTCCGCGCACGGCGGCCCCACTCGGCGTGGCGGCTCCGGCGTGGGCGCCCGGGGGCGAGGGCATCGCCTATCTGGAGTGGCGGGGCGACCAGCCGGTCGTCGGTCCGTCGTGGGTCCTCCGGTGGCTCGGCGAGGACGAGTCGCAGACGGTTCTCGCCGGTGTTCCGAGTGCCATCGACCTGGGGCACCGACCCCGCCTCGACTACTCGCCGTCCGGTCGGTTCCTGCTCTTGAACGGCGAGTTCGCCACCGCGGTCTTCGACGGTGCCGACTCGACCTGGTGGCGGCTTCCGCTCGATGCGGCCGGGTGGGACCCATCGTCGGCCCGGGAAACGCTCACCGGTGTCCGGTCGACGGAATCAGGGACGCTCCTCTGCCGATTCGACCCCCGAACGAGCGAAGAAGAGTCCATCGGGGTGATGGATCTGCCGGGTCGGGTCGGCCTGGTCCAGCACGAGCCGACCTCGGCCCATCTGCTGGTTCTGCTGACCCAGTGGGACTTCGAGGGGGAGTCGGTGACGACCACGGCCGTGGTCGACCCGGCGAACCTGTCGATCGCGTGGGAAAGCGGATGGAGTGGGACCGACGTGCCCTCCTGTCGCCGCGACGTGGTCAGCGCTCGATGGCTCGCGGCCCGTGGGGCACCGGGCCCCGATCGGGGCGGCGCCGGCATCGCCGCCGAACGCCTCGACACGCCACCGTGTCCCAGCGAGGCGGACCTCGATGCCGAGTTCCACGGTCGCCTCGACCAGTTGGCCGAGAGCCATTTCGTGACCGCTGTCTGTCCTGACCGACCAGGGTGGGGTCGCGACGATGCCCGTGCCTACCTGGACCGACTCTCGTTGCTCGTCGGTGAGCAACCCTGGATGCCGGCCCGTCGATCGGCGCTCGAGGCGCTGGTCCCCGGACCGCCACCGGGGTGGGTGCCGATGGCCTCGGATCTCGAGGCCGGTGCCGTCCATGCCCAGGCCGCCTGTGCCCTCGAGGTCGGTGACCGGGACGATGCCCGTCACGAATGGCTGACGCTGCTCGCTGCTCAGCCCGACGACCAGCGAACCCTGCTCCTGTTGGACCAACTGGACGAGGTCCCCGACCAGGCCCCCAGCATCGAGCCCGAGCGTCTGGAGCGCCTGGCCCGCATCATCCAGGGTCCGGAGCGGCGCCCCGCCCTCGAAGCGGTGCTTCGGCGTTCCTATGCGCTGCTCGTTGCCGGTGAGGACGTTGCCGGGGCCTTCGACGGCCTGGTCGACAGCGACGACCCCTGGCTGGGGGCACGGGCCCGCCCGATTGCGGCCCACGCCCACCTGCGCCGCGGCGACCTCGATCGTGCGAAGGCGCTTCTCGCCGAGGCCCTGGTCGGCCCCGATGAGGAGGCCGCCGCCCTCGCCTCTGAGATCATTCGCGCCCAGGGTTGGGACATGAGTCGGGAGTAGCTGGCCATCTGTTTGGGTCCAGGGTGTAGGCGGCGGCCGTGGCTTCCTCGGCTCGGAGCGATGCGGCTCCTCAACGTGCAGTAGCGTGCGAGCGTTCGATCGACAAATCGGCCAAGAAGGCCAGGCGGAGACATCGGGAATATGACCAGAGTTCGCTGCTGCCACCGGCTCCTCGGCGCCACTATTGCCGCCATCGTCCTCACCGGTTCGCTGGCGATTGCCGCGGTGGGCGTCGCCGATGCCGATGTCAACGAGGCCGCCACGACGTCGGCACCATTCGCCGGACTCTCCGCGGGTGGATTCCACACGTGTTCCATCGTCGGGAACGGTCGGGTCAAGTGCTGGGGGCTCAACGCCTACGGTCAGCTCGGCGCCGGGAGCACCGTCAATCTCGGTGCCGGCCCAAACGAGATGGGCAACGCCCTCCTCCCCGTCAATCTCGGACCCGGTCGACGGGCCTCGGCGGTCGTCGCCGGTCGGGTCCACTCGTGTGCACTCCTCGATGGTGGCGCAGTGAAGTGCTGGGGACGTGGTGAGAACCGCGGACAACTCGGTCTTGGCCAGGCGGTGAACCGCGGAACGGCCGCAGCCCAGATGGGCTCGGCTCTCCCGCCGGTGAATCTCGGGGCGGGAGCCGTGGCCACGGCGTTGTCGTCCTCGTGGGACCACACCTGCGCCCTCCTCGCCGGCGGCGAGGTCAAGTGCTGGGGCTGGAACGAGTCCGGCCAACTGGGCCTCGGTGACACCGCCGTCCGCGGCAGCGGCCCTGGCGAGATGGGATCGAACCTCGCTCCGGTGGACCTCGGTCCGGGCCGTACGGCGGTGCAGATCAGCGCCGGGACCAACCACACCTGTGCCCTGCTCGACAACGGATCGGTGAAGTGCTGGGGGGCGAACAACTACGGACAGCTCGGTCTCGGCGACACAGCGGCGCGGGGGAACGACCCCGGCGAGATGGGCGCAGCACTCGACCCGGTGGACCTCGGCGCCGGCGTCACGGCGACGGCGATCTCGGCGGGCAACGACTTCACCTGCGCCGTCCTCGACAGCGGCGACGTCAAGTGCTGGGGCCAGAACGACGTCGGCCAGCTGGGCCAGGGCGACACCGTCCCCCGAGGCGATGGCCCCGGCGAGATGGGGGACAACCTGGATTCGGTCAAGCTCGGTCCGGGCCGGTCGGCGGTGAGCGTGGCCGCCGGCGGCACCCATGCCTGCGTGGTGTTGGACAACGACAAGGTCAAGTGCTGGGGGGGCAACGCCGCCGGCCGCCTCGGCCTGGGCGACACCGAAGCTCGTGGTGACGAGCCCGGCGAGATGGGCAACCAGTTGCCCACGGTGGCACTCGGGTCGGGGTATCAAGCCGACGCGGTGACCACCGGGGATGCCCACACGTGCGTGCGGCTGGTCGGCGGCGCCCTCCGGTGTTGGGGGGAAGGTGACTTTGGCCGCCTTGGTGCGGGTGACACCCAGGACCGAGGGAACGGCGTGACGCCGATCGCCACCGTCGTCGAGTACGAGCCCCCCGCGAACGACAACCGATCGGCGGCGAGCAGCCTGACGGAGGCATCGGGCCTGCTGGGGCCGGTGTCGACGATCGGTGCCACCGAGGAGCCGGGCGAGCCGGACCACGGTGGCGAGCCCGGGGGGTCGTCGGTCTGGTACCGCTTCACGGCGGCCGGCAACGGCCGGGCGTTCTTCGACACCTCGGCGAGTGACTACGACACCGCATCGGCGGCCTACGCCTTCGACGGGGGCGCGTACACGCCTGTCGCCTCGGCGGTCTTCCCAACCGAGACCATGACCTTCGACATGGTGGCCGGCAAGGACTACCGGATCGCCATCGACGGCATGGACGGGGACAGTGGTCTGCTCCGGTTCGACTACGACCTGGCGCTGCCACGGCCCGACGTCATCCTCCGCCGGGGAACTGGCGCACCGACGGGGGGCAACGTCTACACGCCAGGCGTCAACATCGCCCAACAGTCGTTGCGGGCGTTCGTCCGTCGGAACGGGACAGTGGTCTTCTCCATCACCCTCCAGAACGACGCCGTCTTCAGTGATCGACTTCGAGTGACCGGTCAGGGCTCCACGACGCGTTACGCCGTCACCTACCGGTCGGCGTCCGGAGCGAACATCACGTCCTCGGTCACGAGGGGGTCCTATCAGACCCCGATGCTCCCGTCAGGTGGGTCACAGGTGATTCGCCTCGAGGTCCGAGCCCTGGGAACGACGCCCAGAGATGCTGTCGTCGCCCGAATCGTCACGGCCCGATCAACCCTCCAGACGACGCGGTCCGACTCGGTCAAGGCCATCGTTCGGCGGGAATGAGTCCATCGACATCGAGCGGTTTCGATTGGACCAACTGCAGGCAATTCGGCGGCAGGGTCCGTGCTAGATTTCAGCCACCGGGAGACACAGCGAGGGCGGACTGGGGAGATGGCGAGTACGGCATCATGCACGTATTGTCTGACGCCGCTCGGTGCAGCTGAGCCCCGAGCGGAGTGTCCGTCGTGCCACGGTCAGCACCACGTGGAGTGCTGGGACGAGAACGACGGCTGTGCCACCTTCGGCTGTGTCCAGGCAGGCGGCGCCAATCGGGCTCGGCCCGGCCCCGCCGCAGCGCCCCTCCTGGTGGGGGGCGGCACTGCTGTCGCCACCCTGGCCCCGGCCCAGTTCTGTGACCAGTGCGGAGTGCGGGTGAGCACCACGGACCTGTCGTGTGCTGCGTGCGGCAGCGCCCTCTACGGAGACCTCGGATGAATCCTCGCCTCCGTCGGCTGATGGCCGACGCCGATCAGATGCGGACCGAGTTCGCCGGTCACGAACACATCGTCGTCGAGCCGACGGCCGGGTCACCACCGGATGAGTACCACATCACCTACCGCGTTCCTGGGGTGACCCTGGCGGAAGGAGAGGACCGTCCTCGGGTGGTGCACGAGCACCGGGTCAAGGTCAAGCTCACCGCCGGCTACCCGCGCGAGAAGCCCTACTTCCGCACCGAGAGCAACGTCTTCCACCCCAACTTCGGCCAGTTCGCCGGTGACGAGATCTGCGTCGGCGACGACTGGACCCCCGCCCAGCCCCTGACCGACATCGTGGTCAAGATCGGTGAGATGCTCCAGTATCGGCAGTACAACGTGAAGTCCCCGCTCAACGCCGTGGCCGGACGATGGGCGAGCGAGAACGAAGCGCTCTTCCCGATCGGGAACATCGACCTGTACCCCTCAGGCGTGGAGATCACGCTCGACGGCATGATCCCGGCGCCGAAGGCGCCACCACTCGAGCTCACGCTGGATCCCGATGACCTCCGCGAAGCCGCCGGCTGAGCCGATCCGGCACCCGCCTTCCCGACCCCGACAAAGGACGTTCTGACCCATGGCAAGCATCGATGTCACCGTGATCGACGTGACGGGCAGCCGGGAGCAGGTGGCCAGCCTGCCCGACGATGCACCCGTCCGACGGGTCATCGCCAAGCTGGTCGAGTTGATGTCCCTCCCGGCGCACGGCCCTGACGGCACGCCGTTGTCCTACCGGTTCCACCACAAGTCGTCGGGACGCCAGCTGGGGGACGACGAGACCCTGGCCAGCGCCGGCGTCCGGGCCGGCGACGTCCTCCGTCTGCAGCCCGAGATCGTCGCTGGATGAGCGACGCCCTGGCGATCTCGGTCGACGAGTCCCGCTTCGACCGCCAGGAGCGCATCACCTGGTGGGACCAGGACCTCCTGCGGCACGCCAAGGTCGTGGTGGTCGGGGCCGGGGCACTGGGCAACGAGATCGTCAAGAACCTCGTCCTCGTCGGGGTTGGCCACATCCTGGTCGTCGACTTCGACACCGTCGAGATGTCGAACCTGTCCCGCTGCGTCTTCTTCCGGCCCGAGGACGAGGGCCTGGCCAAGGCCCTGGCCCTGGCCGAGCGGGCGGGCGAGATCAGTCCGGAGAGCGTCATCACCGGCCTCACCCGTGACATCCGCACGTTCGGCACGGGGCTGGCCTTCCGGGCCGACGTGCTCGTCGGCGGTCTGGACAGCCGCGAGGCCAGGCTCTGTGTCAACCGCCTGGCCTGGCGCGTCGGCCGGCCTTGGGTGGACGGCGCCATGGAGGCGCTCACCGGGGTGGCCCGGGTCTTCCGGCCACCGGACTCCTGCTACGAGTGCACCCTGACGGCCACGGACTTCGAGATCATGAGCCACCGCCAGTCGTGCCGGCTGTTGTCGCGGGACGATCTCCTCAGCGGCAAGGTCCCGACCACGGCGACGACCTCGTCGGTGATCGCCGGCCTCCAGGTGCAGGAGGTGGTCAAGCTCCTGCACGAGCAGCAGAACGGGGCCCGTCCGGTCGACGGCGGCTACGTCGTGGACGGGGCCAACAACGACAGCTACGTGATCCGCTACCCCTTCGGGATCAACTGCATGGCGCACGAGACGATGGACGACCCGGTGGCGGTCGAGGCCGCGACGGCCACGACCTTCGCCGACCTGGCCGCCGCCGTCGACCTGACCGAGGCCGTCGTCGACCTGGGTGACGACTACCTGGTCGCCTGGGACTGCACGTCCTGCTCGACGACGGCGGAGGGGCGCGGACTGGTGGCCGTCCTGGGCTTCGGCGAGGCCGAGTGTCCCGACTGCGGCGAGCCCCGCCAGCCCGTCACCGTCAGTTCGATCGAGGTGCCGGGGTCGTGGTCCGACGAAACGCTCGACGACTTCGGTCTCAAGGTCGACGAGGTCGTCGGTGTCCGCAGCGACAGCGAGCAGTACTACGTGTGGGCCCGCCGCACGGATCCTGACCTCCCCGGGGGGTGGTGATGGACGACGAACTCGAAATCGAGCTCCACGGCGCGCCCGAGCCGCCGCCACCGGTGCGATCGACGACCGAGGGCCTGGTCGTCGTGAGCTCTGCCGTCCTGGCTGCGATGGACGCCCACGTGGCGGAGGACACGTCGGTCGAACACGGTGGCGTCATGGTGGGCCACGTCGACGAGGCGACGGGGGCCACGGTCGTGACCGGCTCGATCCGGGCCGTGGGTTCGGTGTCGGAGGTCGCATCGTTGACCTTCACCCATGAGACCTGGGACCACATCAGCGGCGTGATGGAGTCGACCTTCCCGGACCGGTCGATCGTGGGCTGGTACCACAGCCATCCCCACTTCGGGATCTTCCTCTCGTCCCACGACCAGTTCATCCACCAGAACTTCTTCGGGGAGCCCTGGCAGGTGGCGTACGTGCGCGACCCCCTCCTCGATCAACGGGGCTTCTTCTGTTGGGTGGCGGGAGAGATCCACGAGGTCGACGACTGGCAGCAGATCGACCCTCCGGACGGAGCGGTGCCCTCGGAGGAGACCACCAAGGGCCCCGCCGCCCGCTCGGGCGGCGACGGGACGCGGACCGACCGTCGTGGCGCCGACTCGGCGCGTCCGGAGCGCCCTTCCCGCCGGCGCCGAACGGCGTTCTGGATCGCGGTCCTCGTCGTGGGTCTGGTCGGTGCTGTCGTCGCCGGGACACGCGTCCTGGACTCCGGTGCTTCCGGTGGCCTCAACGCAGCGATCGATCCAGCTGAGGACCGCTCGGGTGCGGGCGGTGAGCAGCTGGCCGTCGCCACGGTGTCGGTGGTGGATGCGGGTGGCGACGCCCGGCTCCGCCTCAATGTGTCACCGGCGACCTCTGCCATCGGCTCCGAACGACTGCCCATGTCGTCCCGGGCCATCACGGAGCATCAGTGGGAGATCCTTGTGGCCATCCCCGTCGATGCCCGCCCCGGGACCTACAACGGGCACGCGTTCGTGGGGGAGTGTCCCGCGACCGGTCGCTGTGTGGGCAACGAACTCGAGCGCTCCGAGAACTTGCCCTACCAGTTCGAGGTGGTCGAGGTCCCGCCACCGGAGCCGGCTACCAGCAGGCCGAGTGACACCACCGCGCCCTGATTGCCCAACCGGCGCCGGGGTCTCATCCAGAGGAGCCCGGCGTCGGGACCGGAGCGATCTCGGCAGTGACGGTATGGCCCTCGACGTTCCACCGGCCGGAGCGCACCTCGGCCAGCCGGACCCGTTCATCGTCGTCCGCCGAGGCCATGCGAGCGTCGCAGGCGGCTCCCACGAGCAAGCGCATCGCCTCCCGTTGGTCCTCGAGTCGCGACTCGCGGCCCGACTCGTCGACGACCGTGCTGATGTCGAGGCGCAGCATGGCCGCCGCAGGCTCGAAGCACCACACCCGTAGCCCGACCTGATCAGTGGCTCCATGCCAGCGTTGCCGCTCGTCGAGACCGACCTCGGCGATGTCGGTGAGGGCGAAGTCCCAGGCCAGATGGGCGCCGGGTCCTGTCGGCACGTCGCCGGTCACGGCGGTGCCGTGGGTGATGACGCCGGCGAGCCGTCGGCTGGTGATCACGAGCTCACCGACGCCGTCGAAGGTCGGCACCAGGCGGATCGAGGTGGTCGACGCCAGCGGCTCGCGCTGGGGCGCTGCCCACGCGGCGGCGGCCACCCCATAGCGGGCGATGACCCACTCGCTCTGCGAGGTGACGACGTGGCGCCCGTCGACCGAGAGGTGGAGTCCCAGGTTCGGTAGGGGTGTCGTCCGTCCGGGAACGGCCCGGGCCACTTCGAACCGGGGACTGACCGTCGGGCCCGTTGGCACGATCGGCTTGGGCGGCGGAGGTGGGAGCCGGTGCTGCGGTGGCGGGCGGGTGACGGAGATGTCGTCGAGGTCGTCAAGGTCGGCCAGGGTGACGTGGAGCTTGCCGTCACGCACGACGGCGACCCGTCCGGCCAGGGGCCGTCCACATGCTCCACAGACCGTCTCGTCCGACTCGTTCCAGTGCCCGACGGGACAGAGCATCGTCACCGACCGTACCCCGCCGGACCCGTCGCAGTCGGCGACGGTATTGGGTGGCCACGGCCACGTAACCGTGCCCACTGGTCCATGGTTCTCCCGGTGACGCCAGGACCGGGTACACGGCGGCCATTGCCGCCATTGTGCCCGAGCGATTCCCAGATAGTTCGGCCTGTACGTCGTCCTCATGCTCTCCAGACCACGGGCACACCAGATCTGATTACCTCGCTGGCCGAGGTGACGATCTGCTGTGGCAACGCCACTGGCATTCAGCGTGGCGACGCGCGAGGATCTGCTCGGTTCAGTGGCGGAGGGGGTGCAGAGGTGGGGTGGATCAAGGATCGGCTGAGACTGTCGCCGGGCCGCATCGCGCTGGCGGCCATTCTGCTTCTGGCCGGCCTCGCCATCGTGGTCGGCTCGGGCTATCAAGCCTCCGACGTCGAGGTCGAGTTCGGGACCACCTGGCTGGTCAACGAGGAGAAGGGCGAACTCGCCCGGGTCTCCGGCCCATCGGCCGAGGTCGACTTCATCCTGGTGGGGATCGCCGACGCCGGTGATGACCTGGACGTCCAGACCGTGGGTGATGAGGTCTACCTGCTCAACACCACGGTCGGCTCCCTCCAGCGGATCGACGCCCGCTCGCTGCGCGTGGCCTCGCAGGAGTCAGTGCCTGCCGGTGACGACGTGTCGCTCGTCGTGGGCACGGCCGAGGATCAGCCACTCGTGATCCTCGAAGGGGGTGCCGGACGTGTCCGCCTCGTGGATCCCAATCACCTGGGCACGATCGCCACCGCCACCCTCGGTGTCGGCGAGCTCTCTGCCGGTGTGAGTGGTGAGGGGATCGTCTGGGTGAACGACCCGGCCACCGGTGAGGCTGTTGGTCTCCGAGACGGCCGGGAGACCGAGCGGGTCCGGATCGGCGACGATGGTGACGAGCTGGTCGTGGGTGTCGACGAGTCCGGTACCGCCAGTGTGTTCAATCTCACCGCGCGGACCTGGACGCTCTTGCCGGACGGCGGCACGGTGGACCTCGACGGCCTTGCCGAGTCCGATGTCCGGGCCATGGCCGGGCGCTGGTCCACGCCGTCGTTCACCTGGCCCGGTCGCTGGACGGCCTTCGCCTCGGGTGGCGGGGTGGCCGCCGACACCGACGTCGATGACGCCGAGGAACTCGGGCGTCCGTTCGTCGAGGATGGACGCGTCTACTTCTCGAACCCGACGACCGGTGCGCTCGTCGTGGTCGACGCCGAGTCGGGTCGGGTGCTGCATGCACCACAGGTGCGTGCTGGGGGCGGTTGGCTGGAGACCTCGGCCGTCGACGGCTTCGGATTCGGAGTGGCGCCGGGAACCGACGAGGCATGGGTCGTCGACCCCGCTGGCGAGTCCACCCCACTCGACCTGTCGTCGCCGGACGCCATCAGGGTGGACCGGCAGGGACGGGACCTGACCGAGGCCCCCACCAGGAGGACTGCCGACGAGGTCGTCGAGGGGCAGGAGGAAGGCGCCACCGGCGGCGTCATCATCCGATCGACGCCACCCACGACCGACCCGCCGCCGACCGATCCGTGCGAGATCGATCCGGACCTGTGTGGTCCCGGCGGTACGGACCTGCCACCGCTCGAGACCTGCGACGTCGGTGGTCAGGCCCGCGGGTGCAGCCCCTGCGCCGGCGGCGGGACGGCTGCGAGTCCGAACCAGTGTCCCCGGGCCTGCACGTACGGAGGCACGCCTCCGGCCGGCAGCCAGTGCATCCCTTGCACGGGGTACCCCGGGCAGACGGGCTGGAACGACGAGTGTCCTGCCCCGCCGACTCCGCCGCCACCGCCGCCTCCTCCGCCCCCCCCGACGACGATCTGCCCCGACGGGACGGTGATCCTGGTCGGCGACGACTGCCCGGTGACGACGACCGTCCCGCCCCCGCCGACCACCGTCCCCCCGCCGCCATCGCCATCGCCGGCGGGTCCAGCAGGACCGACGCCCGAGGCCACGGTGCTCGCCTTCGCGTTGGCCGCGGCGTCGGTGCTCTGGTGGCAGTTCCGTCGCCGAGCAGCCAGCGATCGAGCAGAGTCCACATCGAAGGGACCAAAGTGACTGACACCGTTGCTCCACCGCCGCCCGGGGCGGGTTCACCCGACCTCGCCTGGTTCGGTGAGCGATTTGCGACCATCTCCGGCAACGTCCAGCGGGTCATCCAGGGCAAGCCGGCGGTCGTCCAACTGGCGCTGACCTGTCTGCTGGCCGAGGGGCATCTCCTGATCGAGGACGTCCCCGGGGTCGGGAAGACCTCGCTGGCGAAAGCGTTGTCGGCGTCCATCGACGGGACCTGGAAGCGGGTGCAGTTCACCCCCGACCTCCTGCCGACGGACGTGACGGGGGTGTCGGTGTTCGACGAGTCGACCCGGACCTTCGAGTTCCGACCGGGCCCGGTGTTCGCCAACGTCGTGCTCGGGGACGAGATCAACCGGGCGTCGCCCAAGACGCAGTCGGCCCTGCTCGAGGTGATGCAGGAGCACCAGGTGACCGTGGACGGCGTCACCCGTCCGGTCCCGACGCCGTTCATGGTCCTGGCCACGCAGAACCCGGTCGAGTACGAGGGCACCTACCAGTTGCCCGAGGCGCAACGGGACCGGTTCCTGATGCGGGCCAGCATCGGGTATCCCGACCTGGCCGCCGAGGTGGCGATCATGGCCAACGAGGGTGCGGGCGCAACGGTCGACCACCTCGGGCCGGTCACCACCGTGGACGAGGTCCAGCAGATGATCGAGGTCGTTCGTTCGGTCACCCTGGCCCCCGAGCTCGAGCACTACATCGCTCGGATCAGCGCGGCGTCACGGGACCTCCCCGATCTGGCCCTCGGCGTGAGCCCTCGCGGATCCCTCGCCCTCAGCAAGGCGGTACGTGCCTACGCCGCCGTCAACGGCCGGGATTACGCGATCCCCGAGGACGTGAAGGCCCTGGCCCACCCCGTCCTCGATCACCGCATGATCCTCACGCCGGAGGCCGAGATCCAGGGGCGCACGACCTCGGAACTGCTGGACCAGCTCCTGGCCAGGATCGAGGTCCCCCAGGGGGCGGCACCGGCCGGCGCTCCGTCCCCGCCGGCGGCCACGCCGCCCGCCCCGGGGGCGCTGCCCGAGGTCGGGCTCCGGCACCTCGCCGGCCCGGCCACCGGGAAGAAGAAGCGCGCTCGTTGAACTCGGTCACATGATCACGCGATCCGGCTGGTTCCTTGCTGGCGTGTCCCTGCTGGTCACGGTGATCGGCGGGGTATTCGCCTACGACGAGCTGTTGGTCATCGGGATCACCGGTCTGTTCCTGGTGGTTCTGGCGCTGCTCTGGGTCGGGATCCGCCCGCACCTCGACGTCGAGCGGACCATCGAGCCCGACCGGGTGACGGTCGGCGAGACGGCTCTGGGCCTGGTCATCGTCCGCAACCTGGGCAGCCGTCGGTCGCGGGGGCTCACGGCCGAGGAGCACTTCGGCGGCCAGTCGTTGGAGATCCCCATTCCCCGCCTCGATCCCGGGGAGGAGGCGTCGACGCCGTACCCGTTGCCGACCAGGCGGCGGGGAGTGATCACCGTCGGCCCCATGGTGGTGCGCCGGAGCGATCCCTTCGGACTCGTCGCGACGGAGCGTGACTACGGCGTCCTGCGCACGCTCTACGTCCATCCCAAGGTGCACCCGATCCTGCCGCTGCCGTCGGGCGTCGCCCGGGACCTGGAGGGACCGACCTCCGACACTGCACCCCAGGGCGGCATGGCGTTCCACACCCTGCGGGAGTACGTACGGGGTGACGACTTGCGTCAGATCCACTGGAAGTCGACGGCGCGCCTCGGGAATCTGATGGTTCGTCACATGGTGGACAGCAGTCATCCGGTCAACACGGTGCTGCTCGACACCCGAGAGGATCACTCGACCGCCGTCGGCTTCGAGCAGGCGGTCGAAGCCGCCGCCTCGATCGTGGTCGCCTGCGCCCGGCAGAACTTCCC
This sequence comes from uncultured Iamiaceae bacterium, assembly GCA_964438115.1. GTDB lineage: Bacteria > Actinomycetota > Acidimicrobiia > Acidimicrobiales > DATDAH01 > DATDAH01. Next base: position 7,154 of record CAYTJS010000032.1, on the reverse strand, counting down.
GATCCGCTTCCTGACGACAGGGGGGGTGGACGTGGGCGGCGGTCGGCGACCGGTTGCGCCGACCGCCATGCTCGACCTGCTCGCGGCCGTCGAGCGCTCCCCGGACGAGGATCTGATCGAGTCGGTCAAGGTCCTCGGGACCTCCTCCACGGGCGGGTCACTGATCTTCGTGACCGGCGAGTCATCTGCGGACGACCTGCCCGCGCTCTCCCGGATCCGGCGGCGCTTCGACCAGATGGTCGTACTCCGGTTCAACGACGGGGTCCAGCTCCTCGAGCCGACGCCCGGATCCCGCGGGGCGGTGCCCGGAGCGGTGACCCTCGATCTCACGTCGTCGGAGGCGTTCGTGAAGATGTGGTCACGGATGGGACGGCGATGACTCGGTTGCGGTTCCTGCATTTGGTCCTGCTCGCCGCCGTCGCCGCCCTGGCCGGGCTCGCCTTCCAGCCCGTCTTCGCCGACGCTGCCTTCGGCTCCACGGTGGTCGCCGCGGCCATCGGGTCGGTCGGGCTGTGGGCGGTCATGGCCGTGCAGTGGCCGAAGCGACAGGGCGTCTCCATGGTGGTGTCTCTGCTGGGCCTCCTTCTCCTGCTGGCCAACACCGTTCTGTCCGAGACGGCGTGGCTGATCGTTCCGACCCCCGAGACCGTGACGACCCTGTTCAGCGGCCTGATCAACGGTTGGGATCGCCTCCTGACCACGGACATCCCGGTGGCGGGGACGACCTCGCTCGTCGTCCTCGCGCCAACACTGACCTGGCTGGCGGGCTTCGTCTCGGCCGAGTTGGCCTTCCGGACGACGTCGTCGATGGCTCCGGTGCTCCCCGGGCTCCTCGTGTTCGGTGCCGGTGTCTTCTTCTCGGGCGCCGACTCGGGTGACCGGCCGGTCTGGCTGCTGGTGTTCGTGCTCCTCGCCTTCGCCCTGGTCCTGCTGCGGCAGCAGCGACCGAGCGGCTCGGTGGCCGATCTGGCGGCAGCCGAGGACGCTGCCGCCGAGGGACGTCTGGTGGTGTCGCTGGATGACGCCGAGCTGGCGGGCGGACAGCAGCGCAGTCGTCCGCTGGTCCTGGGCGCCGGATTCGTGGTGGTGGCCGTGCTCGTGGCGGCCATGGTGGTCCCCAGGCTTCCGTTCGCTTCCGCTCGTGAGCCCTACGACCCCCGCGCCGCAGAGGAAGACGACCCTGCGGAGCGGGACGACCTGAGCCCGCTCGTACAGCTGAAGTCGTTCCTGACCGAGGAACCGGCCCGTCCGGTGTTCACCGTCCGGCCGGATGGCGAGCCTCGCTTCTGGCGTCTCCTGGTGCTCGACGACTTCGACGGCGAGCAGTGGCGGAGCAGCGCCGTCTACCAGAACGCCGGTACCGAGCTCCCCGAGAGCGGTGTCCCGGGGCCCACGGAGACCGAGCGGCTGGTCCAACAGGTCGAGATCGATGAGTTGCCCGGTCCCTGGCTGCCGGCCGCCGTACGACCGACGGCCATTCGGCCCAGCGATGACTTCCAGGCGCAGGTGGATCCCGAGACCGGGACCGTGGTGGCGGCGTCCGAGGACGTCTCCGGGCTCTCCTACACCGTGGAGTCGGAGGTGCCGGTGTTCACGCTCGACGAGCTCCGGGGCGCCGCCGTCTCCGACGACCCGGCCCTGCGCCCCTACATCGATCTGCCAGAGCCCACTGACGCCCTGCCGCAGGAGATCTACGTCGACATCCGGGACGAGGCGCTGGCGGTGACCGCCGGTGCCACCTCGCCCTACCGTGCCATGCGCGCCTTGGAGTCCTATTTCCGGTCCGGCGTGTTCGACTATGACGACGAAGCGCCCTCCGGTCATTCCTATGGCCACCTGTGGAGTTTCCTCTTCGGCGAAGCGAAGCAGGGATCAGCCGAGCACTTCGCCGCCGCCTTCGCCGTCATGGCCCGGGCGGCCGGCTACCCCGCTCGCCTCTCGGTCGGTTTCGTACCCGGAGGCTTGATCGATGGTGACCGCTACCAGGTCCGGACCGACCACGCGCACGCGTGGCCGGAGGTCTACTTCGAGGATCTGGGTTGGGTGCCCTTCGAGCCCAACCCGCGGCGGACGGCACTCGACGAGAGCGAGGTGGCCCAAGCCGAGGCCCCACCCGCTCCGGTGGGCGAGGAGGACGACGGCGCCGCCGTGGAGGGCGCGACGTCCGAGGACGCGACGACCATGGCCGAGGATGCACGATCGGTGGTACGGATCGCCGCCATCGTCCTGGCCGTCCTCGTCGGGATCATCGTCCTGGTCGGCGTGCTCCTGGCCGGGTTCCGGGCCCGCCGTCGGGCCCGACGTCGTCGGGGTACCCCCAACGATCAGGTCGTCGGTGCCTACCAGGAGGCACTGGATCAGCTCAGCGTCGCCGGGCTTCGCCGAACCCAGCACATGACCGGCGCCGAGCTGGCAGCCATTTCCGAGCAGCGGTTCAGCGGTGTGGTGGCCCAGGAGGCGGGCACCGTGGCCACATTGGCCAATGAGGCCCTGTTCGCCCGCCGGCCTGTGGGTGACGAGCGGGCATCGCTGGCGTGGGACACCGTCGGCCAAATGTCGAAGGACCTCCGCCGTCACCGGAGCATCCCCGCTCGAGCGGTGGGACTCCTGGATCCTCGCCCCCTGGTGCGTCGCCGTTGAGCTGACGGCGCCGACCGTCAGAGCAGCCAGGCGCAGGTGTAGGTCGGCCGCCCGGCGGCGTTGTCGCCGAAGTACGGCTGGAAGGTTCGGCCCGACGGCACGATGCCGCTCTCGACCAGCTGGGTTCCCACGTCTTGGCAGCGGCCGGCAGCTCCCTGGGGTCCTTGGATCGTGGAACCGACCTGGTGGTCGTAGACCTGGATGCCCCCGGCCGCAGAGTCACAGGGGGCGACCCGGAACCATGCCGCCGACGAGTCGCGCAACTGTCCCTGGAGTGGGACTGCACACTGGCCTTCTTGGAGGTCGAGGGCCGTTCGGGCGCCTTCGGGGTCGACCAATCGCCAGCCGCCCTCAGTGATGACCGCCATCCGGCAGAGCGGGTCCGACGTCTCCCGGGGACCGGGTCCCTCGGGGCGAACGGTGACGCAGACGGGATCGTCGACAGGGAACGGCTGGTTGAGTCGGCCGGTCGCTCCTGTTCCGTCGACCGGGGCCAGTTGCTCGGTCTCGTCCTCGCCGACCCGGTGGTCGAACCGCGCCACGTAGCCGGACTCTCCCTCGGACTCGTCGACGAAGGAGAGCTGGGACGGGCACTGAGCGTCGTTGGCGCCGCACTCGTCCCCATCGAGGGTGAGGCGGACGTCCTGGGGGACGGCGAGGTTGACGTCGGCCTCGGCGACATCGGCCGGGTCGCCGTCAGATCCGTCGCCGTCGGTGTCGTCGCCTCCGCCGCGGGTCAGGAGGCTGAGGCCAGCAAGTATCAGCACTGCGCCGATCGCCGCCGCGCCCCACTTGAGGACGGTGGGCGATCGGACGCTGTCGGTCGATGAGGTCCTCGATGGCGGTGTCGGGGCGGCGCCCGAAGCGAGCGGGATCCCGCAGTTCCGGCAGAACTTGGCCGTGGGTCGGTTGTCGGTGTGGCACTCGGGGCAGGTCGTCACAGAACCTCGTGCGGTCAGTTGAGCTCGACGACGATCGGTTCGTCGAGTGACACCACCAACCGACCGCCGTCCTCGGTGTCGAGCTTGCGCAACTGGACGAGGCCTGCGGGGGCGATCACCGTCGAGTCGGTGTCGACGGGCGCGGTGGCCTTGGTGGACGGCAACGCCCAGCCGGTGTCCTGGGGATCAGGACACACCATGGCCGTACGACCGAGGCCGATGGCGCCCTGCAGGTCCTGGAGGGCCTCGCCGAGGTCGAGGGGTGACGGGTGTCGATCCTTCGGATCTTTCTGCATCGCCGTCTCGAGTACCCGCAGCAATGGATCGGGGACGTCCTTCCGCGTGATCGGGGGAAGGGGCTCGGTCATGATCCGACGGAGGAGGACCATGATGCCCTCGCTCTGGGTGTCGGGATTGATGGTGTCGAAGGCGGCCCGACCGGCGAGGAGATAGTAGAGCGTCGAGCCCAAGGAGTAGATGTCCGCCGTGGGGTGCATCGTCTCGTTCTCCAGTGCCTCGGGTGGGGCGTGGAGTGGGGTGAACGCCCCCGTGGAGATCGACGAGGCGCTACGACTCAAGGTGATGATGGAGATGCCGAAGTCGCCGAGTGCCGGCTCGCCGAACTTGGAGATGAGGATGTTCTGGGGCTTGATGTCCCGGTGCAGTACGCCGGCCCGGTGGGCGGTCTCGAGGGCGCCGCAGATCTTCACGCCGATCTCGAGCACCTGGGGGACCGGGAGCGGGCCGGAGTCGTTGATGCGGTCGGCCAGTGAGCCCTTGTCGTAGTAGTCGGTGGTGAGGAAGGGGTAGCCCGCCGGGGTCATGCCCGAGTCGAGCGCCGTGACGACGTTGGGGTGACCGGTGAGGCGCCCGGTCATGGCGCACTCGCGCTCGAACTTGCGGCGGGACCGGTCGTCCAGCCCCGGCATGTTGAGGACCTTCACCGCGACGGTGCGGTCGTACCGCTCCTGGTAGGCGCGGTAGACCTTGCTGAAGCCCCCCGAGCCGATCAACTCGAAGTCCCGGTAGCCGTCAATGACGGGGAGTTCGCTTGTCATGCTGCCTACCCCGCCCCTGATGCTCCCACCAATAGCCGAGCCTAGGCCGGATTGATCATCTGCTCAAGCGAGCGGGTTGGCTCCTGATCTTTCCCTGAGGTTTCAGGGAAATACGGCCTCTCGTAGCGATCCATATCACCCAGAACTCATCCCCGCCGATGTGTTCCCATGGACAGGAGGTCCCGCGTCGGGGTGCTTGACCAGCCGTGGCACCGGGTCCCGCCGTTCCAACACTCGGGCCAGGTGGTCTCCCCGCGGTCGAGGAACACCTTCCAGTCCTTCACCAAGTCGGGGATGAGGTCGCCCCGGCCCGCCCGCACGACACCGTCGTGGAGCACGTAGCGGTAGAAGGGCTCGCAGGCGACCATCGTGTGCTCGACGTCCCAGTCGGGCTCGGGGTAGCCCATGGCCAGGTGGATCTGGCCGCTGTTCTGGCCCTCGATGGTGGCGGTGTCCATCACCCAGGAGTGGGCCAGCAGGCGTGAGCGGTCGGTCAGGCCGGCGATGACCCGCTCTGTGCGCTCCGCAGGCACCAGGCCGGCGGCCAGGGCGGTCGCGCCTGGGTGCTGGGCGGCGGTGGCGCCGAGGATGCCGTCGACCTCGTGGTCGACGTACACGCCCCGGTCCTCGTCCCAGAAGCGGTCGAAGCCCCGGCGCACGCCCTCGTAGCGCTGCCGGGCCCAGCGGGCGGTGCCGGCGTTGCCGACGGCGTCGGCCAGCTCGGCGGTGTCCTCCAGGGCCCTCGCCCACAGGGCGTTCAGGCTCGACGAGCAGCCGTCGTTGTAGACGCTCGCCCAGTCCAGCAGCACCCAGCCGGTCACGTGCTCGAGCAGGCCGTCGGGGCGCAGGTAGGCCTCGAACCAGCGCACGGTGCGCTCGACCACAGGCAGGAAGTCCGCCACCAGGTCCTGCTCGCCGGTGTGGCGCCACAGGTTCAGCACCGACCGCACCCAGTGCAGCGACCAGTCGGGGATGAAGGCCCGGTCGTCGTCCTCGAAGTCGCTGGCCGGCGCCATGGGGAGCATCCCGTCGGCCCGGCTGACCGCCGCCAGCTTCGGGTGCCAGCGGGCCAGCGCCGTGTCGGGGTTCACCGCCAGGTCGACCATCTGGTGCACCACCGAGTCGCCCGTCCACGCCCGCTGCTCCCTCGTCGGGCAGTCGACGTAGGCGTCGTGGGCGCACAGATCGACCGTGCGCAGGCCCACCTCCCAGATCTCGTTGAGCAGCGGGTCGTCGCTCTCGAAGTGCACGCCCGGCGGCCTCGGCCGCAGGCGCTCGGTGATCGCCACCCCCAGCTCGGGCGCCGGGCCGCCGTCGGGGGTGCGCACCGCCACCTGCAGGTAGCGGGTGCCGATCACCTCCAGCGACTCGAACCGCTCCACCTCGCCCCCGCCGCAGCGGTAGCGCAGGCCGGCGTGCTGGCCGAGGGGGACGATCCGCCCCCCGCCGTCGACGTGCTCCGACGCGGCCACGTCGAGCACCGTCCCCGGCGCCGCCCCCGCCACCTCCAGGTGGACGGTCCCGGCGGCGATGTGGCCCAGGTCGAAGCGCAGCAGCTCGACGGGCCCGCCGTCGCCGCCGGCCTGGTCGGCCAGCACCTGGCGCACCGGGTCCCGCACCATGTCGGTGCCCCGCACGCTGATGCGGCCCACCGCCTCGGCCTCGTGGCGGCCGGTGACCGTCGCCCCCGCCCCGGCCCGCACCGGGGGCAGCAGCATCCCGAACGGCTCGCTGGGCGGGTGGGGGTCACTGCTCGTGCCCACGTGGACGACCGGCAGCTCCCGGGCCTGTCGCCAGTCACCGTCGTCGAACTCGGGCCGGTCCCAGCCGTGGGGGTGGGCGGCGGCGTCGAAGTCCTCCAGCGGCAGGGCCGCCACGTCACCCGGCGGCGGGACCGGCGTCCACGCCTCGCCCCGTCGGCAGGTCCACGACCGGTCGCTCACGATCCACTCGTCGCTGACCAGCGCCTCGACGGTCAGGCTCCCCGCCCCGAGCGAGTACGACGGCGGCACCGGCATCCACCACGACGTCGCCCGGGCGAAGTGGCGGGCCAGCACCGTGAGCACGTTGGCGCCCTCCCGCAGATGCGGCGCCACGTCGACCACGTCGTAGTGGGGCTGGCGGGGGTTCGACCGCACCGGGCCCCGGCACAGCTCCATGCCGTTGACCGCCAGCACGTGGCGGCCGTCGGACCAGATGCGCAGTGGCGCCGTCGCCGGCACGGCGTCCAGCGTGACGGTGCGCCGGAACAGGCCGATCTGGTCCTCGGCCACGTCCCGCACCGGCCGGGTGGCCGACTCGGTGGCGATGCGGGGCGGCTCGAACCAGATCCACCGGCTGCGCCACTTCGGTCCGAACGGTTCGGGGTGCTCCCAGATCACGGTGAGGACCGTAGGCGGCGGCGCCGCGGCCGCTGGACGAGCCCCCTGCCCCGAACTTGCGTCGAGCACACCCCGGATCCGTGGTGTGGCCGGCGCACGTTCGGCGTGACTCCCAGGTGGGGCGCTGACGGCCG
>CAYTJS010000031.1:0-20165 GCA_964438115.1 uncultured Iamiaceae bacterium | reverse complement strand
CGACGGGCTGGCCACCGTCGGCGCCGCCCGGGGGCTGGTCCCCATCGACTCGCAGGCGCGCACGTGGGAACGCAGCCCCCGACTGGGCTTCACCGTGCTCGAGAACCCGGCGATGGTGCGCAACCCCACGCCGGGCGCCGACCGTCCCTTCGTCCTCTTCTACTCGGGCGGTGAGTGGCAGCAGCCCTCGGCCTACGGCACCGGCTACGCCGTCTGCCGTGGGCCCCTCGGGCCGTGCCTGCGCCTCACCAGGGACCGGCCGTGGCTGTACTCCCGCGGGACGGCCGCCGGCCCCGGCGGGGCCAGCGTCTTCACCGGTCCGGGTGGCGGACCGTGGCTGGCGTACCACACCTACCTGCAAGGCCACGTGATGGACGGGTGGGGTCGGCGGCTCCACGTCGAGCCGCTGCGCTTCAGCGGCCAGCGCCCGGCCTTCCGCAATCTGGCCCCGACCGGGACGATGGCCACGCCCTCCACCCCGGCCGCCGGCACGGTCCTGTTCCAGGGGACCGCCGACGACCCCGACACGGGGCGGCCGGTCCGGATCGAGGTCCGGCAGGGGGCCACCGTCGTGGCCGCCACGAGCACCGGCCCGGCCGGCGGCTGGGCCGTCCAGGCCACCGGGCTCGCCGCCGGCAGCCACACGTTCTGTGCCTACGCCACCGACGACAACGGCCGCCCCGACCGCCGGCTGCGCTGCCGCGACGTGACCGTCAGCTAGCCAGGTCGGCGGCCACCTGCCGGGCGGTCGCCGCCAGGTCGTCGGGGAGGGCGGCGAGGCGCTCGGGGGTGAGCTCGTCGGCCAGGCGGAGCCGCTCGACGTCGGTCGGGGCCGGCACCGCCGCCGGCGCCCACGCCGAGTGCAGCAGGAACGAGACGGTCTCGCCACCCGGGGTGGCCAGCACGGCCCGGGGACCCCGGCCCACGTCGGCGGCGTCGAAGACCTCGACCCGGAACCCGTCGTCGGCCAGCACCGGCACCACCACCCAGCCGTCGTGGCCGCCCGGTGAGTCACCGGCGTGGCGGGACGAGCCCGGGGCCCCGTCGCCGCGGGGGACGAAGCAGGGCGAGCTGGGGTAGTCGCCCTCGGCGAAGGACCACTGGGCGGCCAGGGACAGGTCGGCCCGGTCCAGGGTCGCCAGGGTCGGCGGCACCTCCTCGGGCGGGAGGTCGGCGGGGTCGACCCGGTCGGCGTAGAGGGCCAGCGACCGCTGGGTGATGGCCTCGGGGTGGTAGCCGGAGGTGAGCAGGTGGTGCGCCGTCGGTGCCGCCTGGCCCTCGGCGCTCCAGTCCATGGCCGAGAGCTGGGTGGCCCAGAGCTGCTCGGGCGCACAGATCGTGGCCCGCTCCCGCACCGTCCCGGCCTCGGGGTCGAAGACCAGTGCCGACACCCGGGAGGCCGCCATCGGGTGGTTGTACATGCCGACCAGGGCGGGGTCGACGGGTCGACCCCAGGCGTCCAGGTCGTCGGCCCGCAGGGCCATGGCCAGGTCGGTCTCCGCCGTGTGCTCGAAGAGGACCTCGATGCCGTCGCTGTCGTCGTAGACCGCGTAGTAGTGCATGACCTCGGGACCCACCCGCACGACGTGGGCGGCCACCTCGTCGCCGGGCGGGGTGGCCGCCACCTGGTCCTTGCGCACGAGGTACACGGGCTCGTCGGTCAGGGTGGTGAGCGTCCGCTCCCCACCGCCCAGCTCGCCCAGGTCGGCCCGGAACGCGCAGTCGGCGATCAGCAGCCAGTCCCGGGTCTGGGTGATGGTGTGCACCGACTGCGGGATCACCCCGTCACGGATCGGCCACCGGTCGACCCGGGTGCCGTCCCCCGACCACCGCACCAGCGAGAGCCCGCCCATCGGGTTGAAGCTCACCGACCAGAGGCAGTCCCGCTCGGGGTCGACGACCGGGTGGGCCGTCGAGTTGACCATGGGCAGGACCGGCAGGTCCATGGTCGGGGCCCAGTCGTCACGATGGCCGACCTCACCCAGGGTCGCCAGCGAGACGGGATCGACCTCCACCGGCCGACCGGCGTCCCAGGTGGCGAAGAGGCGGTCGCCCCAGGGCAGCGGCGCCGTGTTGGCGGCGTTGGAGAAGCCGAAGGGCGACATGGTCCCCAGCGGGCTGCCGGCGAAGACCTCGGGTCGGGCCCGACGCAGCCGGGCCGACGGCGTGTCCAGTCGACGGGCCCGCCACGCGAACCGGTCGGCGGGGGCACCGTGGGTCCCGGGGGCCAGCGACAGCCGGCACATCCAGCCGTCGCCGAAGAAGGCGTGGCCCCCGGCGGTGTCGGGCTCGGCCGTCGAGACGAAGACCTCGCCCCGTAGCCCGTCGGGCACGGAGCCGGCCACGCACACCAGGTCGAGGTCGCCGAGACCGCCCGGGGCCAGGATCGATCGGGGGATGCTCATGAGGGCTCCTTCTCCCAGCCGGCCAACAACCCGTCGACGACCAGGTCCACCATCCACTGCTGCTCGGCGAGCTGCGGGGCCATGGCCAGCACCGTGGCCACCCCATGGGTGGCGGCCCAGATGGCCAGGGCCAGATGCAGCGGGTCGCCGTGAAGGGTTCCGGCCGTGACCGCCGAGTCGACCGCCGCCAGGGCCCGCTCGAACACGGCGGTGGCCGCCGGCTCCTCGATCTCGTCGGGGCCCTGCACGAACGCCGGACGGAACCGGAACATCACGTCGAAGAGCCCGGGCCGCTCGAGGGCGAACTCCACGTAGGCCTGCGACGAGCGCCGCATCCACGCCACCGGGTCCACGGTGTCGAGGTCCTCCCACCGGCCGGCCAGCTCGGCGTAGCCCTCGGCCGCCACCAGCCGGACCAGGTCGTCCTTCGAGCGGATGTGGTCGTAGAGGGCCGGGGCCGAGACCCCGAGGTCCCGTGCCAACGAACGCAACGAGAGTCCGCCGACGCCTTCCTCGTCGACCACGGCGACCGCCCGGGCCACGATGGCCGCCCGCGAGAGCGGCACCCGCTCGGTCGCACTCATGGCGTGACCGACGCCGACTCGGGTGCGGACTCGGGCTCGGTGGTCCGGGCCCGGCGGCCCACCGACCCCAGGATCCCGGCGGGGAAGCGCACGGCGATGACGATCAGCACCAGGCCGTTGATCGCGAACTGGTACTTGGACGAACCCTCGCGCAGGCTGTCCATCAGCACGGTCAGCAGCCCGCCGGCCGACAGCGCCCCCGCCAGGAGGGCGGCGGCGGGGGTGGCGATACCGGCCAGGTAGGCCATGGCCACGGCCACGAGCGACTCGAGGGCGCCGTAGGAGCCGGCGGTCACCACCTGCTGCTGGTAGGCGAGCAGGACGCCGGAGAGGCCGGCGAGGGACGCAGCGACGGCAGTGGCCCCCAGCTTCACCCGGGCCACGGGCACACCCACCGCCTCGGCCGCCCGCTCGTTGGCCCGCACGGCCAGCCAGTGGCGACCGGTGGCGCCGCGCCGGAGGTTGACGACCAGCGCCATCGATGCGGTCATGGCCACCAGGACGAGGACGCCGAAGGCCACCCTCGGGTAGGCGTCCCCGGCGGCGGCGATGCCCAGGTCGAAGCCGCCGACGCCCGGTGCCGCGACCGGAGCACCGGTGGTGCCACCCGAGAACCAGCTCCACCGGAACAGCAGCTCCTCGATGGCCAGGGAAGCCGCCAGGGTGGTCACGGCCAGGGTCAGGCCCCGCACCCGGACCGCGGGCAGGCCCGCCACCACCCCCACCGCGGTGGCCACCAGGACGCCGATCAGCGGCGCCACCGGGAATCCGACCCCCAGGCTCTCGGTGGCCCGCACCATGGCGAAACCGGCGGTGCCGGCCAGGGCGAAGGTGGCCAGCGAGATCTGACCCACCAGCCCCGTCAGCACGATCACCGACAGGGCGACCACCGTGGCGATGCCCGAGATGATGATGCCCAGGCGGTAGGAGCTGTCGAGCACCAGCAGGCCGATGACCCCGAGGGCGGCGATGCCGGCGGTGACCCACAGCGTGCGCACCGGCTCGGGCGCCGGCGGGAGGCGGGCGGCGATCACCTCGGCCCGGTCGGGCAGGCGGCGGCCCCGGATGGCCAGGGCCAGGATGACCACCAGGAAGGGCAGGCCCTGCTGCAGGCCGATGGATGGGAGCCAGTCGCTGCTGGCCTGGAGGTTCAGGATCTCGGACTGGAGCATGCCGATGGCGATGCCGGAGAGGCCGGCGATGACCACCGAGCGGAACCAGCCGAGCAGGGCGGCGCCGAGGGCGGGCACCACGAGGAGGCTGGTCTGGCCCGGGTCGAGGCCGGCCAGCGGGGCGGCGAGGATGACCGCCAGCCCCGCCAGCACCGCGGCCAGCATCCAGTTGGTGATCCCGATCGCCGTGGGCGAGAGGCCGAGCAGCACCGCCCCCCGCTCGTTCTCGGCCGCCGCCCGCGTGGCCAGTCCGAAGCGGGTGTGACGGTCGATGACCATCAGCCCGAAGGTCAGCAGGAGGATGATCCCGGCCAGCAGGTAGCGGTCCATCGGCACCCGGACGCCGAGCGCGTCGACGAGGCGGGTCGGCAGGGGTCCGTCGAGACGGAGCGAGGTCGCCGCCGGGCCCTCGAAGCGCAGGCCCACCACGCCGATCAGGTACACCATCAGCCCGAGGCTGGCCACGACCCGGGCCAGGGCCGGGGCGCTGCGCAGGGGCCGGAAGATGAGCAGGTAGCAGGCGGCACCGACGGCCGCGGCCAGGACCAGGGCCAGCACCATCGCCGTGAGCTCGGTGGGACGGGCCACCACGGTGACCCGGTCGGGCAGGCCCAGGACCGGGAGCACCAGCTGCCCGCTGCGCCGCAGTTCGTAGTAGGCGAAGGCCACGTACATGCCGATCGCGCCATGGGCGAAGTTGATGACGTTGCTGGCCCGGTGGGTCACCACCAGGCCGATGGCCATGGCGGCGATGACCGCACCGCTGCCCAGGCCGAGCAGCAGGTAGGTGAGGTGGTCGCTCACCCCGGGCCGTCAGCCGGCGCCGGCCGCGGCGAACAGGGCGACGGTGTCGTACCAGTCCTCGTTCACCGTGATGTTCACCCCGAGCTCCTCGACGTAGAAGATCGACTGCTGCGGCGCGCACAGCGACGGCAGGCCGGCGACCTGCTCGCCATCGCAGGTGTAGGGGTGGCCCCAGAAGCTGGGCTGGCCGTCGGTGGCCCGCACCGCATCGAGGATCGCCTCGCGGCTGACGCCGTCGGGGCCCAGCTCGGTGAGCAGGGCGTAGAGGTCGAGGAAGCCCCGCACCCCGACCGTGCCGGCACCGCCGGCTCCGCCGTCGGCGTAGAGCTCGTTGATGCTGAGGAAGATCTGACCCTCGACCCCCTGCTGGCCCCGGGGTGGACCCTCGCTGTTGAACAGCACCCCTTCCCAGGCCCCGTCGGCGGCGTTCAGGATCTCCTCGTCGGCACACGCCCCCACCAGGTAGAGCTGGGCCTCGAGACCGAGGTCGCGGTAGGTGGTCATGATCGGGGCGCAGGCGCTGCCCGCCGCGGCGACGATGATGGCGTCGGGGTCGGACTCGGCGGCCCGGGTGAGCACCGGCAGGAAGTCGGTGGTGGTCAGCGGGTAGGAGACCAGGTCGAGGTCGATCCCCAGCTCCTCGGCCACGGGCACGGCGTAGTCCTCGGCCGCGCTGCTGAAGCTCTCGAACTCGCCATAGGCGATGACCGCGCGGTCGCCGCCCTCGTCGACGGCGTGCTGGAGGAAGGCGGCCAGCCCGCCGGTGACCCCGCCGGAGAAGAAGAACGTCACGTCGCTCTGCTGCTCGACCAGGTTGGCGGGGATCCCGCCCAGGGAGGGGATGCCGTTCTGCTCCAGCACGGGGATGGCGCCATTCGAGGTGACGTCGATGCCGCCGACCATGGCCACCACGTCCTGCTGCACCATCTCCTGTGCGCAGGACGCCGACTGCTCGGCATCGAAGCTGGTGATGCAGGAGACCAGCTCGACGGGGCGACCGCCCACCCCACCCAACTCCTCGTTCACGAAGTCGACGCCGGCCTCGACGGCCCGACGGATCTCGGGGAAGGACCCCAGGGGGGTGTCCTCCTGGTTGATCATCCCGATGACGACCGGCTCGGCGTCGGGGTCGGCGGCGACGGGCTCGTCGGGCACGGTCCCCAGGAACCACTCCTCGCCCCCGAACCGCTCGACGATCGTGTCACCGGGCGGCAGCGTGGTCGGCCCCCCCGCCTCGGTGGAGGCGGGTGCGGCACCCTCCTCCTCGGGCGCGGGCTCCGAACAGGCCCCGGCCACCAGCACCAGCGCTGCGGCCACCGCGATGAGCAGCTTCCCCCTCATGAGTCCCCCTGTCAGGTTCGGAGCGACCGGTGCTTAACACCGTTCGGCGGGTCGCTAGCATGGCACACGACCGATGGGCACCGTAGTCAGGGGAGGCGATGACCGCCGTCGAGACCGAGCCGACCACCACCGAGACGCCGTGGCACCTGCGGGGCAACTTCGCCCCGGTGACCGACGAGCTCGACGTCGCCGACCTGGAGGTGATCGGCTCGATCCCCGACGGGCTGGCCGGCACCTACGTGCGTCAGAGCTTCAACCCCCGGTCGGGCTGGAGCCCCCACTGGTTCTTCGGCCACGGGATGCTCCACGCCGTCGACCTGACCGACGGCCGGGCCCGCTACCGCAACCGCTACGTCGAGACCACCTTCAAGGACCACGACGGCACCGGCGTCGACTGGGTGCTCGACCCCGCCGCCTCGCCGGCCAACACGCACATCGTGCGCCACGACGGCCGCTGGCTGGCCCTCGAGGAGCAGCACCTCCCCATCGCCCTCGACGACGAGCTGAACACGCTCGGCCCCGAGGACTTCGGCGGCGCCATCGCCTCGACCTTCACCGCCCACCCCAAGGTGTGCCCCCGCACGGGTGAGCTGCTCGGCTTCGGGTACAACCTGGTCACCGCCCCCCACCTCACCTACTACCGGTTCGGGCCCCAGGGCGAGGTGCGCTCGGTCGAGCCCATCGAGCTCCCCAACCCGGTGATGATGCACGACTGGAACGTGACCGAGCACCACGTGGTGTTCATGGACCTGCCGGTGCGCTTCGACCTCGGTCGGGTGGGCAACGGCATGGACGCCTTCTACTGGGACCCCGACAACGGCGCCCGCCTCGGCCTCATGCCCCGCGACGGCGGCAACGCCGACGTCACCTGGCACGAGATCGACCCCTGCTACGTCTTCCACCCGCTGAACTCCTGGGAGGACGACCAGTCGGTGGTGCTCGTGGTCTGCCGCCAGAAGCAGGCCATGGTCAAGGGCTTCGACGACATCGAGAGTGCCCGGGCCACGCTCTGGCGCTGGACGATCGACAAGGCCTCCGGGCGGGTCACCGAGGAGCAGCTCGACGACCGCAACGCCGACTTCCCCCGGGTCGACGACCGCCTGACCGGGCTGCCGTCGCGCTACGGCTACACCGCCCAGCTGCGGGAGGAGGCCGGGGTCGGCGCCGCCATCGGCTCCGAGCTGTACCGCTACGACCTGGCCACCGGCGGGGTCGAGGTGCACCGGACGACCGCCACCAGCCGGGTGTGCGAGCCGGTCTTCGCCCCCGCCGGGCCCGACGCCGCCGAGGACGACGGGTGGGTCCTGGTCTACGTCTGCGAGGAGGCCACCATGACCTCCGAGCTGCGCATCATCGTCGCCCAGGACTTCGGCGGCGAGCCCGTGGCCCGGGTGAAGCTCCCGCAGCGGGTGCCCTACGGTGCCCACGGGAGCTGGCTGCCCGCCGGCTGAGCCCGAACCGCCGATCCGATCCCAGGGGGGACCGTGCCGAAGCTGCTGGACGCGTTCGTCGCCGACCGGGGGGGCGACCTCGCCCTCGCCGACGACACCGGGACGTCGACCTGGGCCGAGCTGGCCGAACGGGTGACCCGCCTGGCCCACGCCCTGACCGACGCCGGCCTGACCCCGGGCGACACCTTCGCCCTGATGATGGGCAACCGCCGGGAGGCCTTCGAGGCCTTCTGGGCCGCCGCCCACCTGGGCACCACCTACGTGCCGGTGAACTGGCACTGGACGGCCGACGAGCTGGCCTACGTGCTCGAGGACGCCGGCTGCAAGGTGCTGGTGGTCGACGAGCGCTTCGCCGAGGTGGCCGAGGCCGCCCTGGCCGACGACCGGGCGGCCTCGGTGGACCTGGCGCTGGTCACCGGCACCGAGGACCGGGGCCGGCTGCGCAGCTACGAGACGGTCCTCGCCGCCTCGTCCCCCGACGACCTCGACGTCGCCCTCCTCGGCGGGCCGATGTTCTACACGTCGGGCACCACCGGCCGCCCCAAGGGCGTGCGGGGGATGCTCGCCGGCGGCGCCGACGTCCCCAGCGAGGTGCTCCAGCTCATCGCCGGGGCCGTGGCCGACTTCGTCCCCACCCCGGGGGTCACCCTGTTGGCCGGTCCCGTCTACCACTCCGCCCAGTGGGCGTTCTCGATGCTGCCGATGGTCGCCGGCTCGGCCGTGGTGATGCGCCACAAGTTCGACCCGGCCGAGACCGTCCGCCTGGTCGACGAGTGGGCCATCACCAACGTCCACCTCGTCCCGGTGCAGTTCAAGCGCCTCCTCGACCTGCCCGAGCCGGTACGGGCGGGACTCGACGGGACCAGCCTCGAGGCCGTCTGGCACGGGGCCGCCCCGTGTCCGGCCCCCTGGAAGCAGGCCATGATCGACTGGCTGGGTCCCAAGGTGCACGAGTACTACGGCTCGACCGAGGGCGCGTTCATCTCCACCATCCGGGCCGAGGACTGGGTGCGCAAGGGCGGCTCGGTCGGCCGGCCGCTGCCGATCATGGAGGTCCTGGTCATCGGCGAGGACGACGAGCCGGTGCCGCCGGGCGAGGCCGGCACCCTCTACTTCCGCAGCGCCCTGGGCAGCGACTTCGAGTACCACAACGACCCCGACAAGACGGCGGCGGCCCACCGCGAGCCCGGCGTGTTCACCACCGGCGACGTGGGCTACCTCGACGACGAGGGCTACCTGTGGCTGTCGGACCGCAAGATCGACATGGTCATCTCCGGCGGGGTGAACATCTACCCGGCCGAGATCGAGACGGTGCTGGCCGAGCACCCGTCGGTGGCCGACGTCGCCGTCATCGGGGTGCCCGACGAGGAGTACGGCGAGGCGGTCAAGGCGGTCATCCAGCCCGTCGACGGCGTGACCGGCGACGACGCCCTGGCCGAGGAACTGATCGCCCTGTGCCGGGAGAAGCTGGCGGGCTACAAGCGCCCCAAGTCCATCGACTGGACCGACGCGCTCCCCCGCTCCGAGGCGGGCAAGCTGCTGAAGCGCCAGGTCCGCGCCCCCTACTGGGAGGGCACCGGCCGCTCGATCTGAGCGCCGGCGACCCGGCGGGCAGCGCGGCTCAGCCGCCCAGGTAGGACGCCTCGAGCAGGGACCGGTCGTCGCGGAGGGCGGCGGCGGGGCCGGCGGCGGCCACCTCGCCGTGGACGAGGACACAGACGGTGTCGGCCACGTCGAGGGCCATGGTCAGGTGCTGTTCCACGAGGACCACCCCGGCGCCGGTGTCCTCGGCGATGGAGCGGACCATGGGCAGCAGGCGCTGGACGATGAGCGGGGCCAGACCCAGGCTCATCTCGTCGATCAGCAGCAGCCGGGGCTCGGCCACCAGGGCCCGGGCCAGGGCCAGCATCTGCTGCTGGCCGCCGGAGAGCAGGCCCGCCTTGCGGTCGAGCAGCGGCTCCAGCTCGGGGAACAGTTCGAGCAGGCGGGCCAGGGCCCTGGCCTGGCGGCGACGGCCGGCGACGCCGACGACGAGGTTCTGGCGGGTGGTGAGGTCGAAGAAGAGCGAGCGGTCCTCGGTGACGTGGCCCACGCCGCGGCGGGCCACCTTGTGGGGCGAGCGGGACGACGGGGGCCCGCCCAGCACCTCGACCGTGCCGCCGATGACCGGCAGCAGACCCGACACCGTGCGCAGCGTGGTCGTCTTGCCGGCGCCGTTGGGGCCGAGCAGGGCCACCACCTCGCCGGCCGCCACCGACAGGTCGAGCCCCCGGACCACGGGTACGCCCTCGTAGCCGGCGACCAGCCCCTCGATGCGCAGCACCTGCTCGCTCACGAACCCTCCGTTCTGGCGTCGATGCGTTGCGCCCACCGCAACCGATCGACGCAATTTCGGAGGGGGACGGGTGGAACGGTCACGAGGAGGGGGCTCCGAGGTAGGCGTCGACGACCTTGCGGTCGGCGCGGATGGCGTCGGGCGGGCCGTGGGCGATGAGCTCGCCGACGTCGAGCACGTAGACGGTGTCGCACACGTCGAGGACCAGGGCCATGTCGTGGTCCACGAGCAGGACCGACACCCCGTGGTCGGGCAGGGACCGGAGGTGGGTGGCCAGCTCGGCGGTCTCGGCGGTGTCGAGTCCGGCGGCGGGCTCGTCGAGCAGGACCAGGCGGGGGCGGGCGGCCAGGGCCCGGGCCACGGCGACGAGCTTGCGGCGGCCGTGGCTCAGGTCGCCAGGGCGGGCGTCGGCCCACTCGTCCAGACCCACGGCCGCCAGGGCCCACGCCACCGACTCGGCCGCCGAGGCGTCGATGCGGTCACCCCGGCGGGGACGCACGGCGTCGATCAGGGGGTCCCACCAGCGCGAGGGCTCGGCCGCGACGGTCAGGTTGTCGGCCACCGAGAGGTCCTCGAACAGCTCGAGGCTCTGGAAGGTGCGGACCAGGCCCCGCTCGGCCCGCTCGGCCGGCGCCAGGCGGGTGATGTCCTGGCCGTCGAGCTGGACGGCCCCCGACGAGGGGGTGACGAAGCCGGTGACGGCGTCGATGAAGGTGGTCTTGCCGGCACCGTTCGGGCCGATCAGGCCGACGAAGGCGCCGTCGGCCACGTCGAGGTCGACGTCGTGGACGGCGTGGACCCCGCCGAAGGTGACGGTGAGGCCGCGGGTGGCGAGCACGGGAACTAGAGCGGGTCGGGATCGACGGCCAGGGTGGCGATGTAGTCGTCCACCTCGATGGCCTTGATGGTCGTGGTCTTCATCGTCCCCCGGGCGGCCAGGCGGGTCGCCAGGCGGGCCACGGTCACGTCGTCGGGGGCCTCGATGATGTTGATGAAGTCGTACTGGCCGAGCAGGGCCCACTGGTGCAGGATCCGCACGCCGAGGGCCTCGACCTCGTGGTTGACCTCGCGCAGGCGCTCGGGCTGGGTGTTCAGCTTGTGGAACCCGTCGGGCCCGATGGTGGACAGCATCACGAACACCGGCATCTTCCGAACCTAGTAGGACCGGCGGCGGTTCCGTGGCAGGCGCTCAGTCCAGCTTGGCGATCTCGGGGGCCTCGGCGGGGTCGGGGTCGGTGGCGAGGAAGGCGTCGAGCACCTCCTCGGCCACCGTGGCCGTGGTGAGGCGCAGGCCGAGGGCGACCACGTTGGCGTCGTTCCAGCGTCGGGCGCCGCGGGCGGTCTCGGCGTCGCCGCAGAGAGCGGCCCGCACCCCGGGCACCTTGTTGGCGGCGATGGACACGCCGGTGCCGGTCCAGCAGCAGACGACCCCCCGGTCGGCCTCGGCGGCGGCCACGGCCTCGCCCACCCGGCGACCCACGTCGGGCCACGGGTCCCCCTCACCGACCACGACCACCTCGTGGCCGCGGTCGGCCAGCACCGCCTTCACGGCGTCGGTGACCTCGGTGCGTTCGTCGGTCCCGAAGGCGATCCGCATGCCCCCAGCCTGCCCGCTCAGGGAGCCGTCAGGGTGACCTCGTGCAGGATCGGCCGTCGGGGCGTTCCCCCCACGTCGTAGACGGTGACCTCGTGGTCGCCCTCGGTGAAGAGGTGCTCGGCCAGCAGGGCCCAGAAGGTGGAGGACTCCCCCTGGGGCAGGGCCCGGCCGATGCCGGCCACGGTGCCGTCGACGGCGACGGCCATCCACCCGCCGGCCCGACCGTCCCAGATGCCCTCCAGGTACGCCGGCACCGAGGTCGCCCCCGGTGGGACGGTGACCTGCGCCGTCGACGTCGTCACCAGTTCGAAGGGCGCGGGATCGCCCACGGCCAGGTCGTCGACGTCCCGGCCCACCAGGTCGCCGAACTCGCCGAGACGGAGCAGGTCGAAGGGGTCGTCGCCGGGGACGGCCAACGGCGAGGTCGAGGCCAGCAGGCGCTCGAAGCCGGCCTCCCGGTCGAGCACGGCGTAGCCGTCCTCGCCGGCGGGCACGTCGTTGAAGCGCCAGTCGAGCATCCGGGCCGGGCGGTCGTCGGGTTGGGGCTCCGACACCGGGACGCCGTCCACCTCCCAGGGGATCTCGACGCCGAGGACGTCGGCGATGGTGGGCAGGACGTCGATGGTCTCGGTGGCCCGGTCGTCGACCGCGCCCTCGGTCTGGCCCGGCAGCTTGACGAAGAGCGGCGCCCACATGACCTCGTGGTAGTTCTCCTCGGTGAGGCCCCGCAGCGACTCGCCGCCGACGAAGGCGGCGCCGTGGTCGGCGGTGACGATCACCAGCGACTCCTCGTAGCGACCGCCGGCCTGCAGCCGGGCCAGCGCCCGCCGCAGCAGCGTGTCGGTGTGCCGGAGTTGGGCCAGGTGACGCTGCCGGCCCGCGGCGGCCGTCTCGTCGTCGAACCAGTCGCCGAATTCGACGGACCGGGGCGGGTCGGGGGCCTCGTAGGTGCGGCCCGAGGCGAGGAAGTCCCAGGGCTGGTGGGGCAGGAGGAAGTGGCCCACGTCGAGGGTCAGACCCTCACCCTCGGCCGCCCGGGTGGTGAAGCGCCGGAAGCGGTCGGGGGCCAGGGGGTCGGCCGGGTTCCGGTCGATCACGAACTCGAAGTTGGTGGCGTCGGTGTCGGGGCGGGCCACGCTCTCGAACACGGTGCGCCCCAGGGACAGGAGCGCGCGCACCACGGCGGGCGAGGACGGCGACTCGTCCCGCGCGCAGATCCGGGGTGAGCACAGCCGGGTCAGGGTCTCGACGTCGTCCACCTCGTAGTCGTCGCCGAGGAGGGTGTAGAGGCTCTCGGTGAAACGGGTGGCGACCGGGGCCGGGAAGATCTCCTCCGGGAGGCGACCGGTGAGGATGGCCGGGAGCGCCGAGGGCGTCACCGGCGAGACGCCCGTGGTGTTCCGGTAGAAGGTGGCGTCGTCGGCCAGGGCGGCGAAGCCGGGGAAGGTCTCCTCGTCGATGTGGCCCTCACCGTCGAGCAGCGAGGCGGTGGGCAGCTCGTCGAGGATGATCAGCACCACCGGGGCCGGGTCGGCGACCTGGACATCGGCGGCCTCCACGCTGTCACCCACGACCAGGTCGGCCACCGGCGACGCCAGCAGGAACAGGGCGAGGAAGGCGGGCGCCGCCAGGGCCAGGTACCGCGGCACCGCCCGGGCCTTGTCGGTCCGGGCGAAGAGCACGGCGGCGCCGGCGGCGACCGCCGGGCCGAGGACCCAGAGCCACGGCTGCGGGCTCGCGCCGAGGGCGGACTTGGCCACCTCGACGGCGAAGAGGCCGACGCCGAGGCCGAGGAGGCCGGCGTGGACCAGGTCGCGGGCCCGGCCCCCGAGGAGCCGGAACGGTTGCTCGACCAGCCACAGGACCAGGGCCGGGCCGACGGTGACCAGGAGGGCGAAGGCGACGATCGGGCCCGCCCCGGCCCGCCGGTTGACCAGCTCCTCGGGGGCCTGGCCGATGACGTCGAACACCGGCTGGGCGACCGTGACCGCGGTGATGCCCAGCAGCTCGATCAGGTACCAGACCTCCCGCCGGCGGGGTGTGGACGCCTCGGACACGGCGGCCGACGCTACTCACCCTGTCGTTCACCGTCCGTTCGCCTGCCGGCCATCCACCGCTCCCGGCCGCGCCCCGCCCGCTCCTACGCTGCCGGGATGGCGCGCCAGGTGTCGGTCGTCCCCCACACGCACTGGGACCGGGAGTGGTACCTCCCGTTCCCCCGCTTCCGGCTGCAGCTGGTCGAGCTGCTCGACGACCTGCTCCCCCGCCTCGAGGCCGATCCGTCGTTCCGCCACTTCCTGCTGGACGGGCAGATGGCGGTGGTCGACGACTACCTCGAGATCCGCCCCGAGGCCGAGGCCACCCTGCGCCGCCTGGCCACCGCCGGACGCCTGGCCATGGGGCCCTGGTACGCGCTGCCCGACGAGTTCCTGGTGTCGGGCGAGACGCTCGTGCGCAACCTCCAGTTCGGGCGGCGCCGGGCGGCGGCCTTCGGCGGGGCCATGGAGGTCGGCTACCTGCCCGACATGTTCGGCCACGTCGCCCAGATGCCCCAGGTCCTGGCCGGCTTCGGGCTGGCCCACGCCGTGGTCTGGCGGGGCGTGCCCGCCGCCGTGGATCGCACCGGCTTCTGGTGGGAGGCCCCCGACGGCACCACCGTGCGGGCCGAGTACCTGCCCGAGGGCTACGGCAACGGCGCCCGCGTCCCCGACGACGCCAAGGCCCTGGTCCACCTCGTCGACGGGTTCGTGGCCACCCACGGCGACCTGCTCACCGGCCCCCTGCTCTGGATGGTGGGGACCGACCACCTCGTCCCCCGCCCGTGGCTGGGCCGGGTGGTGCTGGAGGCCAACGAGGTGCAGGACGACTACGAGCTGGTGTTCCGGTCGCTGGCCGAGCACGTCGCCGCCGCCCCCACCGAGGGCCTCCCCCACTGGCAGGGCGAGTTGCGGTCGGGGGCCCGGGCCAACCTGCTCATGGGCGTGGCCTCCAACCGCACCGACGTGAAGGTGGCGGCGGCGGTGGCCGAACGGGCCCTCGAACGACTGGCCGAGCCCCTGGCCGCCCTGCTGCTGCCGGCCGACCAGTGGCCCGAGCGGGTGCTCGACGGGGCCTGGCTGGAGGTCGTGCGCAACTCCGCCCACGACTCCATCTGCGCCTGCAGCCACGACGACGTGGTGCTGGCCGTGCTGGCCCGCTTCGCCGAGGCCCGCCACGCCGCCGAGGGCGTGGCCGAGCACGCCCTGGCCCGCTTCGGCGAGTCGCTGGCCGTGCGGGGCGCCGTCGTCGTCAACCCGTCGGCCCGCACCCGGGGTGGGGTCGTCGAACTGGAGCTTCCCGGCCACGGCGGCGGCCCCGGCCTGCAGGTCCTGAGCGAGCAGCCCGCCCACTCGCTGCTGCACGAGATCCCGGCCGCCGACGCGGTGCTGGTGGCCGAGCGCGAGATCTTCCTCCACCCCGCCACCGCCCAGCTCGACCTCGAGGTGGACGACACCGTGGCCCGGGTGGTGCTGGCCGAGGGCGAGACGCTGCTCGACGCTCCACCCGAGAACACCGCCACGCTGCTGGCCGAGCTGACGGCGCTGGCCCGGTCCCGGCCCGACCTGCCCGTCCGGGTGGAGCGCACCGGCCCCGAGCGTCGCACCGTGCTCGTGCGGGTGGACGAGGTGCCCGGCTACGGCTGGCGCCCCTGGACGCCATCCCTCGCCGGCGGGGCCGAAGCCGTCACCGTCGGCCCCGACGGGCTGACCCTCGACAACGGGCTGGTCACCGTGACCGTCGACGACGAGGACGGCACGTTCGCCCTCGACGACCACCCCGGGCTGGGCCGGCTGGTCGACGACGGCGACGCCGGCGACACCTACAACTGGTCACCCCCGGACGACGACGTGGTCGTGGACACCCCCGCCGAGGTCACCGTGGTCGTCGACGAGGTCGGACCGGTCCGGGCCCGCCTCGTGGTCGAGGCCACCTACCGGCTGCCCGCCCGGGTCGAGGAACTGGCCCGGGTCGGCGAGGTCGCCGTCGCCGTGACCACGGTGGTCGAGCTGCGGGCCGGCGAGGCGTTCGTGCGGGTGATCCAGACCGTCGACAACCAGGCCCGGGACCACCGCCTGCGGGCCTGGTTCCCCCTGCCCGAGCCCGCCGACCACAGCGAGGCCGAGTGCGCCTTCACGGTCGTGTCCCGGGGCCTCACCGCCGAGGGTGGCCCCACCGAGCGGCCGATGAGCACCTACCCCTCCCGGCGTTTCGTCCGGGCCGGGGGCCTGACCGTCGCCCACGAGGGCCTCCTCGAGTACGAACTGGTCGACGTGGCGAACGGGCGGGCGGGGGCCCTGGCGCTGACCCTGCTGCGGTGCACCGGGATGCTGAGCCAGGGGCCGATGACGACCCGGCCCCTGCCCGCCGGACCCGAGCACCCCCTCGAGGGCCCCCAGCTCCAGGGCCGCCAGACCGTGCGCTACGTCGTGGCCCTCGGCGACGACGTGGACGCCTACGCCCTGGCCGACGACGCCTTCCTGCCCCTGCAGGTGGCCGTCGGCGCCGGTGCGGGCGAGGTGGGGGGCGAGGGCCGGGCCCTCACCGTCGAGGGGGCCGAGGTCTCGGCCCTGGTGCGGGAGGCCGGGGCCCTGGTCCTGCGGGTGTTCAACCCGACCGGCGAGGCCACCACGGTGCGGGTGGCCGGGCGCCGGGGCTGGCTCGTCGACCTGCGGGGCGAGCCCCTCGAGCCCTTCGAGGAGACCGTCCCCCTCGCCCCCCACCGCATCGCCACCCTCCGCCTCACCGAGTAGGACCTCGAGGCACCAACCCCCCGTTTCGGGGGGCGGATGCCTCGAGCTCAGGGGACGACGACGAGCTTGCCGCGGGCCTTCCCGTCGGCGAGGTGGCGAAGGGCGACGGCGGCCTCCGCCAGGGGGTAGGTGCGCTCGACGGCCGGGATGAGGGTGCCGGCGGCGGCCATCGCCGCCAGGGTCGCCACGTCGGCGCCGTTCTCGGAGGACACGAAGGTGGTCAGCCGCTGCGATACGAAGGGCGACCACAGCAGGGCCCGGGCCTGGCGGTGCAGCGTGCCGATCAGGGCGCTGCCGCCCTCGCCGCCGACCACGACCAGCCGGCCCGCGGGGGTGAGGGCCCGGCGCAGGTCGTGGAGCCGCCGGGCGCCACCGATGTCGAGGATCACGTCGTAGCGGCCGACCTCGGCCAAGGAGTCGGCGGTGGCGTGGTCGACCACGTGGTCGGCACCCAGGGAGGCGACCAGGTCCAGCTTGGCCGTGCTGGCGGTGCCGGTGACCTCGGCCCCGTCGGCCTTGGCCACCTGGACGGCATAGGTGCCCACCCCACCCGAGGCGCCCAGGACCAGGACCCGGTCCCCGGGCGCCACCCGGGCCTGGTCCCGCACGGCCTGCAGCGCGGTGAGGCCCGACACGGGGAGGGCGGCGGCCGCCGTCGGGTCCAGCGCCGACGGCCGATGGGCCAGCTTGGCCGCCTTGGCGGCCGCCACCTCCGCGAAGGAGCCCTGGGCGATGCCGAGGACCTCGTCGCCCACCGTGAAGCCGTCCACCTCGGCCCCGACGGCCAGCACCGTGCCGGCCACGTCGAGGCCCGGGACCTGCTGCTTCGGCCCCCGCCAGCCCAGGACCGGGCGGGCGACCAGCGGCAGGCCGGCCATGATGTGCCAGGTCCCCCGGTCGACGCCGGCGGCGGCGACCCGCACCAGCACCTCGTCGGGCTCGGGGGTGGGCTCAGGTCGCTCGGCCAGGGTGAAGACCTCGTCGGGGTCCAGGCCGTACCGCTCCTGCACGATCGCTCGCATCACGTCACTCCGTCGTCGTCGTCGGTCGTCGTCTTACGTCGTAAGGCACCGTATCCTTACAACGTATGGCTGCCAACCCGCCCCGGTCGCCCCTCACGCGGGAGCTGGTCGTGACCACAGCCGTGGCCCTGGCCGACGAGGCCGGCATCCCCTCCATGCGGGCGCTGGGCCAGGCCCTGGGCGTCGAGGCCATGTCGCTCTACCACCACGTGGCCAACAAGGAGGCCCTCCTCGACGGGATGGTCGACGCCGTGTTCGCCGAGGTCGACCTCCCCGACCCAACCGCGCCCTGGCCGGAGGCGATGGCCGACCGGTGCCGGTCGCTGCGGGCCGCCCTCGGCCGCCACCCCTGGGCCATCGCCCTCATGGACTCCCGCACGTCACCGGGACCGGCGACCATGGCCCACCACGACGCCGTCCTCGGCTGTCTCCGCGGGGCCGGCTTCTCCGTGGCCCTCGCCGCCCACGCCTTCTCGCTCCTCGACGCCTACACCTTCGGCTTCGCCGTGCAGGAGGCCGCCCTCCCCGCCATCTCCGGCGAGGAGGCCGCCGACCTGGTCGAGTCGATCCTGGCCCAGCACCCGATGGCCGAGTACCCCCACCTGGCCGAGCTGACCCGGGAGCACGTGCTGGCCGAGGGCTACGACTACGCCACCGAGTTCGACTGGGGCCTCGACCTGCTCCTCGACGGGCTGGCCCGCCGGCTCGGGGCCTGATCAGTCGCCGCCGAAGCGCTCCTCGATCCATGCCCAGCTCGCCTCCCGTCGCAGCCGGGCTTTGTCGCGCACGGACAGCGCCGGCTCGTCCTCGGGTCGCTTGAGCAGCCACAGCGGGACCCGGCCGATGTCACGCAACGTGTGGCTGCGGATGCTCACCAGCTCGAAGCGCCCGTCGTCGGCCAACTGGTGCTGGACCGCCTCGGGCACGAGCACACCACCCGGATAGGCCAGGGCGACGATGCGGGCGGCCATGTTGACGACGGGGCCGTAGAGGTCCCCCTCGTACTGGAGCACCGGGCCGCAGGCCAGTCCCACCCGCACGTCGGAGACGACCTCCTCCCGGCGGAACTCCTCGGTCAGGTCGAGGGCGATCAGGGCGGCGGCGCCCACGTCGACGGAGGCGAACATCACCTCGTCGCCGATGGTCTTGACCAAGCGGCCTCCGTGGGCCGACACGACATCGGCGGCCACCGTCTCGAAGCGGCCGACCACGTGGGCCAACTCGGCCTCGGGGAACTGCTGGGCCAGGGCGGTGAAGCCGACCAGGTCGGCGAAGCCCACCGCCAGTGGCGTGCCCTCGTCACCGTCGGCGGCCCCTTCCAGCTGGGCCAGGCGGCGGCGGGCCTCGACCTCGAGGTGCCGGCGCCACACGTACTCCATGACCGAGGGCATGACCTGGAAGAGCAGCTCGGCCCGCTCCTCGAACGGCGCGTGCTGGGCCTCCTCGGCACCCCGCTCGACCTGGCGCTCGACCATGGAGGTCACCTGGGCGGCGGCCACCCGGGACATGGACTGGCCGATGACCCGGGCCATCTGGAGCGTCACCTCGGCGTCGGTCAGGCCCCGCTCCAGCAGGGAGCCGACCACGCTCGTCATGTCGGCGTCGGCGGCCGTGTAGATCTTCTCGTCGGGGTCGACGTGGGGGAAGCCCAGCGCCCGCCAGATGCGCGAGACGTCGTCGAGGGAGATGACGCCCTGCTCGGCGATGTCGCGCTGGCTGAGGATGCGGTGCTCGGTGTCGAGCAGGCGGTCGATGGCCAGCAGCTCGAGGCCGCCCAGCTCGGCCGCCCGCTTGATCTCCTCGGGCTCGACGTCGGCGTCGAGGAGGACGTCCTCCACCGACCTCGCCTTGCCGAACAGCCGCTCGAGGAAGTTCACGGCCGCGACTCCCTGCGCCCGAGGCACTGGCCCCCCGAAACGGGGGGTTGGTGCCTCGACCTCGGCGCAGACCGACGGGATGCGGTCACGAGAACGAGCCCAGGTCGTCGACGGGGCCGGACGCGGGCGGGGGTGGGGGCGCCGGGGCCACGGCGGGCCCGGGAGCGACCACGGCGTCGGCGGCGGCCGGAGCGGCGAGGAGGGCCTCACCACGGTGCTCGGTCGAGGACCACGACGGGTCCAGACCCGGGGCCGTGAGCACGAAGGGACGGTCGGGGTCGACCGGGTCGAGGTCCCACAGCAGGGCCGGACGCTCCCCGTGCCAGCGCACGGCGAACCCGAAGCGACCGCACGCGGTCGGCTGGTCGTGCAGCTCGATGCCCTGGCCGTACCAGGCCGACCGCACCACCGGCAGCACGGCCAGGCCGGTGGCCGGCCCCGCCACCGGGCCCCGCTCGACGACGAGGAGGTGGCGGACGGCGAGGACGAAGGCGGCGGTGGCCCGAGGGTCCGGCGTCGGGCCGTCGGGGCGGGGCCAGGCGGCCAGCCCCCGGGCCGCAGCGGCCAGCTCACCCAGGCGGGCGACGCCCCGTTCGTCGCCGGCGGCGACCTCGCAGGCGGCCAGCAGGCCGAGCACCCACGGGGCCCAGGTCGTCAGGTCCTCGTGGTCCCGCAGGTGGTCGAGGGTGGCGACCACCGCCGGGTCCGTCGGGTCGAGCCCCCCCACGGCGGCGACGACCACCCCCGCGGCCGACCCATCCACCGGCCGCCCCGGCCCCGCCGGGAT